>JANLUN010000566.1:0-28570 GCA_031363505.1 Planctomycetota bacterium
CTCGGCGTCTCGCGCAAGTCGTTCATCGGCCGGCTCGCCGGTGAGCGTCGTGAGGCGCTCGGACTCGCGACCGACTCCACACGCTCGGCGTCCGCACCCGATTCGCCGGCCGAGCCGGCGGACCGGCGCGCGGGCACGGCCGCGGCGCTCACGCTCGGGATCCTGGGCGGCGCCGAGGTGCTGCGCGTGCACGACGTCGCCGCGATGCACGAAGCCACCTCTGTCGCGATCGCCGTCACGACGTGGAGTGCTCGCGCGGCGAATACCCGCTGACGCTCCGCTGTGGGCACACCGCCCTTCGCGGTCTTGTTCCGCGCAGACAATTGCGCAGAATCCTCTGCTCGCGGGGCGCGAACGCCGACGGCGTGCTCGCATCGCACACGGGCGAGATGACACTCAGCGTGAAACAGGAACGCATCTTCGGCACGGACGGAATCCGCGGCCGCGCGGGGGAAGGCTGGCTGACAACGCCCGCCGTCACGGCGCTCGGCTGTGCGCTGGGAGACGTGCTCGGCCCTAAGTCCGTGGGGCCCGCGAAGTCTGCGGGATCGGCGGAAGCGCACGCCGCGCGCACGGGGAGCACTCGTCCGCGTGCGTTGCTCGGCCACGACGGCCGGCGTTCGGGTCCCGAGCTCGAAGCCGCGCTCGGCCGCGGCCTCGCGACGCGCGGCTTCGACATCACCAGCACGGGTCTCATGACGACACCGGGCCTGGCCCTGCTGACACGCCTCGAGAAATTCCAACTCGGCGCGATGATCAGCGCGTCACACAACCCGGCCGAGGACAACGGCATCAAGGTGTTCTCCGATCAGGGCGAGAAGCTGTCGGACGAGCTCGAGCTCGCCGTCGAGAGCCGATTGATCGCAGAGCCCACGGTCGAACTCGAGGGCTCGGTGCTGCCGGTCGACGGCGATCTCGAGAGCGACTACCTCGCGTATCTCGTCGACAAGGCGGCGGCGGGGTTGTCGCTCGACGGCATGACGCTCGTGCTCGACTGCGCGAACGGTGGCGGGAGCCGCGTCGCGCCGCGGGTGTTCGGCCGCCTCGGCGCCCAAGTGATCGCACGCGCCGCCGAGCCCGACGGCGACAACATCAACCGCCAGTGCGGCGCGACGCATCCGGCGATGCTCCAAGCCGAAGTACGCGCGCACGAAGCCGCGATCGGCATCGCGCTCGACGGGGACGGCGACCGTTGCGTCCTCGTCGACGAGCGCGGCGAGATCGTTCACGGCGACGGCATCCTGACCGTGCTTGCCCACCATGCCGTGCGCAAGGGTGAGCTCACCGACAAGCGCATCGTCGCGACCGTGATGAGCAATCGCGGCCTCCACCGCGCGCTGCGCGAAGTAGGCGTCGGCGTCGTGACGGTCGACGTCGGCGACCGCCGCGTGGTCGAAGCCCTGCGCCGCGAACGGCTGTCGCTCGGTGGGGAGCAATCCGGTCACATCGTGTTCGGCGCCGACCACTTTTTCATCGGCGACGGGATCTACACTGCGCTCCGCGTCCTGCGCGTCCTCCGCGAGACGCGGAAGAAGCTGTCGGAGCTGGCGGCTCCCTACCGCCCATTCCCGCAAGTCCTCCTTAATGTCCCGGTCCGCCGGCAGCCCGTGCTGAGCGAGCTCCCGCGCGTCGTGGCCGCACGCGCCCGGCTGGAGAACGAGCTGGGCGAGGACGGTCGCGTGCTCCTCCGCTACTCGGGCACCGAACCGCTCGCGCGCGTCATGGTCGAGGGTCCGGACCTCGAGCGCACGCGTTCCCTCGCCCAGGAGCTCGCCAACGTCGTCGCCGAGGAGATCGGCGCCTGACACGCGGATGGCGGTCGTCGCTCTCGAGACCTCGTCGCGCGCGGCATCGATCGCCGTGCGCGTCCGTGATCGCGAGCTCGCGGTTCACCTCGATCCAGCGCGCGCGCACGCCAGCGACATCCTTCCCGCCCTCGCGCGCTCGCTAGGAGAGCTCGGCGCGAGCCCCGCCGACATCGACACCGTCTTCGTGGGCACCGGACCGGGCAGCTATACCGGTTTGCGCGTCGGGATCGCGACTGCGCTGGGTCTCGTGCGGGGTGCCGGCGCCAAGATCCTCGGAGTTCCCTCAGGGGAGACGCTCGTATTCGGCGCACTGCCCGCGGGCGGCGAGGGCGTGTACTTGCTCGACGCGCGGCAAGGCGAGCTGTACTTCGCCGTGTACCGGCGCACGGATGACGACGTCGTCACCCTGTGCGAGCCGTGCGTGCTCACGGCGGCGGAACTGCCGCGACACCTTCCGCCGGGGTCCCCCATCTTGGGCGACGACAGCGTCGCTCGAGCCGCCGCGCTCGGGGCACAGGACATGGCGCGCCTGTGCACCGACCGCGTGCCCGAAGCGACCGCGCTGCTCCGGCTCGGACTCAATCGACTCGAACGGAGCGGAGCACACCGACCTCGCGACGTGTCGCCGCTCTACTTGCGACCGTTCGCCGCGACTGCGCGCCGGCGTTGAGCGGCGATCGAGCGAGCTCGAGGACGGAGACGCGACGTGCGCGTCGCTGCGTCGCACGGATTTCCTGTCGACGCGAGCGCGTGTTCGACCTTGGATCCACGCGGACGCGAGCGCTATCTTGCGGTCGTGAACGCATACCGCGTGTGGGCCGAGATCGATCTCGATGCGCTAACCCACAACCTCGCGGTCATCCGCCGGCGCGCGGGCCCGGGTGTGCGCGTCATGCTCGTCGTGAAGGCCGATGCGTACGGACACGGCGCCGTCGCGATCGCCAATCACGCCGTCCGCTGCGGGGTCGCCGCGCTAGGCGTCGGAACCGCGGCCGAAGCTCTGGAACTCCGCCAATCCGGCCTGCGCGTTCCGATCCTCGTGCTCGGAACGATCGTCGACGACGAAACAGCCGACGCGCTGCGGCACGAGGTGCAACTCGCGCTGCACTCCGCGGACCGTTGCGCGATGGTGCAAGACCTCGCGCGCCGCATGAACGTGCGCGGGCGAGTGCACTTGAACGTCGACACGGGCATGGGTCGCCTCGGCGTGCTGCCGAGTCGCGCGCTCGACCTGATGCGAGCGATCCGCGCCGCGAGTCACCTGGAGCTGGCGGGCGTGATGACGCACGTGAGCGCACCCGAGGGCGCTCTCGCGGCGAGCACGTTCACACAGAGCCGACTTTTCGAGGAAGTGCTGCGACAAGCGCGCGCCGAAGGCCTCCTGCGCGGCTGGATCCACATGGCCAACTCCGCCGCGATCTTCACCAACCTGCGCCCGCGCTACGACACGGTGCGGCCGGGGATCAGCGCGTATGGAATCCTTCCGGTGGACCTGCCGGGCGCCGGCGATCTGCGGCCGCTGATGTCGCTGAAGAGTCAGGTCGTGTTCTTGAAGGATCTGCCCGCGGGTGCGTCGGTCGGTTACGCATCGACGTGGCGAGCCGAACGTCCGACTCGCATCGCGACTCTGCCGGTCGGCTACAACGACGGCGTGAGCTGGCGCCTCGGCAATCGCGCGGACGTCCTCGTGCGCGGTCAGCGTGCGCCGGTCATCGGACGCATCTCGATGGATTACACGACGATCGACGTCGGCCATGTCGCGAACGTGACCGTCGGTGACCGCGTCACATTGATCGGATCCGACGGCGGTGAATCGATCACCGTCGAAGAAGTCGCCGCGCACGCGGGAACGATCTCTTACGAAGTGACGTGCTCGATCGGCAAGCGCGTGCGACGGACCTACCTTGGCGGCGCCGAGCTCGAGATCCCCGCGCAGCTCGATCCCCACGCGCGTGACGAACGCGCGGGCACCCGGGCGCGCGAAGAGCGCGCGAGCACACGAGTGCGCGACGCTCGATTGGACGCGGACACCACCTCGCGCCTGACCGCGGGACACGCGGACGACGAACGAACGGGCTCCGGCGCGGAGTCATGATCCGGTTCGCGCGAGTCGCCGGACGCGTCGGCTCGCTCGTGGGTTGGCTCGCGTTCTGCGTTGTCGCGGCGCTCTTCATTGCCGAGAAGCTCGGCATCGTCACCGCCGTCGTGCGTGAGATCCTCGCTTCGGAGGCCGGTTCGATGGGCGCCGACATCCGCGTCGAGCGCGCCGTGCTGCGCTGGTTCGAGCCGGCGGTCGAGCTCGAGGGAGTGACGCTCGGCCCCGGTGGAGAGTCGATTCGGCTCGAGAGAGCCCGCGTGGGCTTCGAGCTGTTCGAGGGCCCGTGGTTGCGCGTGTCGGAAATCGAGCTACACGACGGACACGTGCGGATCTCACCGGCGCTCATCACCGGGATCGAAGGCTTCGCGACGGACATGGCCGCGCGGCGCAGGGTCGCCGACGTCCGCCCCCACTTACCGATGGTGTACGTCGAGGGGCTGGAAGTGGACTACGTGACGCGCCGGCTCGGCACGCTGCCGCTCGGTCGCGTGCACCTCGTCGTGCGCACCACGGAGGATGGCTCCCCACAACTCACCGGACGTCTCATTCCAACGCTGGTGAATGCGGCCGATGCCACGGGCGAAGTCTTCCTCGCGGGACGCGAGACGAAGCCGGACGAGTTCGAGGTGACTGCGTCTGCGGCAGGCTTGCGCATCGATTCGGAGAATCTCCCGGACGGTTCGTGGCTCGACGACACGCGCGCGTATGCACCACGCGGCAAGCTCGCGTTCGAGGCGCACGGCGTCGTGCGACTGGGCGAGGAGTTCGGCCTCGAAGCGGGCGCAGCGGCGCGCATCTCGCTCTCGGATGGATCGATTCGAATCGCCGACGGAAAGCAGACCTGCGACGCACTTCAGCTCGAACTCGCGGCCCGGTACGCACCGCGCGACCGCGCCGCGGGGTGGGAGCTCGCGGCCTGGCACGGAGGCGCGGAGCTCTCCGGCCGGTGGAACACGCAACCGTTCGAAGTGCGCGCACGAATCGGAAGCGAAGCGGGTCCGAACGCACTCGCGCGTTGCTCGCTTCACTTCGAGAAGCTCGAGTTCGACGAACGCATGGTGCAACTGGCAGAGGAAAGCGCGCCGGTGCGCCGCGCGTGGGACAGCCTCGAGCCGCGCGGAACCGCGGAGGTGTGGGGTGCACTGCGCTGTCCCGAGAGCGCCGATCCGCTGGCCGCGCTCGAGATCGGGTTCGAGCTCGGACTTCACGGAGACGGCGGGCTCACCTACCACGGGTGGCCCAACCACGCGAACGGCATGCGCGACCAGGGCTTTCCGCTGCCGCTCGAACACATCGAGGGAACCGCCGTGTACGCGCGATCTCCCGCGCGCATGAGACCGTTCGTCATCGGTCTCTCGTCGCTCGTCGGCAACCACGGCAGCGGCACCATCCACGGCGGCGGACTGATCGAATCACATCGCGCCGATCTGCCGAGCGACCAGCCGGGTCATGGATACGCGGAGCTCGACTTGCACTTCACGACGGCGGAGCTCGCGGTCGACGGCACATTCGAAGCCGCCCTGCGCGGACTCTCCGGCGCCGTACACCCGGGCCACACGTGGGAGCCGTTCCACCCAACCGGCGGACGGACTTCCGTCGACGTGCAGATCCAGAGGATCGCCGAGAGACCGTACGCCGCGGTGCGCGCCGTGGTCGGACTCGACGACGTCGCGCTCACGTGGACGGACCTGCCGGTGCCTGTGCGAAAGGCGCGCGGGCGGCTCGAGTTCGCTTCCGACGGTACGACGGAGCGCGGTCTGTCGATGACGCTCGAAGGCGAGCTCGCGACCGCGCGAAAGTTGCGAATCGGCGTGCGGATGGAGACCGATTCCGCGATCACTTCGCGTCCTGAAGGCAAGCCGATGGACGAGCTCTCCTACGTCGAGCTGGCCGTCGAGCGTTTCTCGCTCACCGGCGACGACAAGCGGATCGTCGTCGCGCAGCACCCGGACATCGGTCATGCTCTCGAGCGCATCACGCCGCGCGGCTTCGTCGACGTCGCGTACGTCCGCTCGAAGACTGCTCATGGCAATCCGTTCGCGATCGCCATCGAAGTGACGCCGCGCGAGCCGGTCCAGATCAATCCGTCCGACTTCAAGATGGTGACGGGAGACGTGCGCGGACGCGTGCTCGTCACGTCGCGCGAAGTCCCGAGTTCGAACGGGAGCAGCGCGAGCACAGCTGGCACGAACGCAGCCGGCGCGAGCACCCCTGACTCGACCACTGCAAGCTCGAGTAGCGCAGGCCCGAACACTGCAGGCTCGAATACAGGAACTCCGAACGGCGCGATCTCGAGCGTCGAAGTCGAAACACGTCTGATCCCGCTCATCGGTGAGTGGGGTCCCGACGTCCAGGTCGCGTTCACCGCCAAGCTGCCCGGCGAACCGCTGCGGTTCTTCGGCGCGGGGATCGATCCAGCGAACAAAGGGCTTCTCGGAAGCCTCGGTCAAGCGATGCGCACGCCCGGCGAAGCATCGGACATCGACTTCACGGCGCTGCGCGTCGAAGGCCGACTCGATCTCGTGGCCGAGTTCGCCGCAGCAGCCGGCGAACACGACGGTGCGTCGAAGAGCGCGCGCATCTTCCTGCGCGGCGGCAGCGTGACGAGCGGCGAGCACGTGCGGCTCGACGGACTCTCCGGAGTCGTCGAGTGGCGCGACAAGGCGATCGTCGGCGAGAAGTTGCGCGCATTCATCGCAGGAACACCGGTGGACATCTCGGAGGCGCGCTTCGCGACGACCGCGGATGGCTACGAGTCCGTCATCCGGCTGAGCGCGCGAGATCTGCCGCTCGACCGCGACCACCTGCGCGCGTTCTTGAGCAGCGAGACGGTCGAAGCGCTGCTCGGCGAGCTCAAGTGGCGCGGCTGGATCGACGTCGACGACGCGGAGATCCGGTTGTCGGGATCGCCGCGCGGCGGAGACCGCGTCGAGTTCAGCGGCCGCATCACGCCGAACGACATGTCGGTGCAACTGGGCCTCCCGATCTCCGTGCGATCGGCGTCGGCGCGCATCGAGCACCTCGCGCTCGAAGGCGGGCGCGTCCGCGCGTGGGGCCGCATCGAGGACCTCTACGGCGAGATCGCTGGCCGCAACTTGGGACCAGCCAATCTGCTGTTCACGTACGTCGAGCCGCGCCTTGCGATCGAGAACGTGAGCGGCGAGCTCGAGGGCGGGCGCGTTCGGCCGCTCGGTGGAGACGCGACGCTCGGCGGCACGGTGTTCTCGATCGACTTGGAGGAGCCGTTCCCGTTCCAGCTCGCTCTGAACCTCGAGAACGTCAACGTGGCCGGCATGCTCCGCGGACTCTTCCCGTCGAACATCGCGACCAAGGGGTTGCTCAACTGCCAGCTGCGGCTCACGGGCAACACCGAGAATCTGCTCGGGATCGAGGGTTCGGGCTCGATCCTCGTGCGCGAATCGCGGCTGTGGTCGGTCCCCGTTTTCCGAGAGCTCTTCTCCCAGCTCGGCCTCGACAACACCGCGATCTTCGACCAGATGGCCACAAACGTGCGCATCCGAAACGGCGTCGTCCAGATGACCGACATCGCCGCGCACAGTCCGATCGTCCAACTCGTCGGCAACGGGTCGGTCGACTTCGACGGACGGCTCAAGCACGATCTCGAAGTGCGCTACGACCTCGTCGACCGTCTGGGCCCGGTCGCACGCGTGCTGTACTCGATCCAGAACAAGCTGCTCTCCGTCGCGATCCGCGGCGACATGGCGCGCCCCGAGGTGATCTTCAAAGGCCCGTTCACGAGCCTTTTCGGACGGCGCATCGATCGCTACCGTGCGCTCCCCCTGCCGGGATTCGCCGAACTTCCGCCGCGTTTTTGACGCAAACCTCCATGTCGTCCGATCGCCTTTTCGCCGTGATCCTCGCCGGAGGCAGCGGCACGCGCTTCTGGCCCGCCAGTCGAAAGGCGCTCCCGAAGCAGTTCCTGCCGATCGCGAGTCGCAAGACGATGATCGCGGACACGGCGGCGCGTCTGAAAGGACTCGTCGAGCCCGAGGCGACGCTCGTCGTGACGTCGCGCGAGCACAGCTCGCTCGTGCGCAAGTTCCTGCGCAAGATTCCGCCGGAGAACATCCTCGCCGAGCCGACGGGTCGCAACACCGCCGCCGCAGTGGCGTGGGCGGCGCTCGAGATCACTCGGCGGGATCCCGACTCGGTGCAAGTCGTACTGCCTTCGGATCACGTCATCGAGCCCGTCGCCAGTTTTCGGCGCGCGCTGCGTGCTGCGGCAGAGCACGCCGCACGCGAAGACGTCCTGCTCACGTTCGGCATCCGGCCGACGTCACCCGCGACCGGCTACGGCTACATCGAAGCCGGACAGCGCACGAGCGCAAACGATGCGATCGCCGTGCACGCGGTCGCGCGGTTCGTCGAGAAGCCGGACCTCGCCCGCGCGAAAGAGTTCTTGGCCAGCGGCCGCTTCTTCTGGAACGCCGGCATCTTCGTGTGGAGCACGCGGGCAATCCTCTCCGCACTCGCGGAGCATGCGGCCGCGACGTTCGAACCTCTCGCGCGCGCCGTCGCCGAACACACGAGCAGCGCGATCGATCGCACGTATCCGAGCTTGCCCTTCGAATCGATCGACATCGCAGTGCTCGAGAAGGCCGCGAACGTGCGCGTGGTGCCGATCGATTTCACGTGGAGCGACGTGGGATCGTGGGCGGCGCTGTCGGACGTGCACCCGCTCGACGCGCGCGGCAATTGCGCGGTCGGAGGCACGCGCGTCGTCGCGGCGGACGCACAGAATTGCATCGTTTACGGCGGGAAGGGCGAGCTCACGGCATTGATTGGAGTCCGCGACTTGGTCGTCGTCCGGTCCGGCAAAGCCGTACTCGTCTGCCCGCGCGAGCGCGCTCAAGAAGTGAAGGAGATCGTCGCGCGTCTCGCTGAAGAAGGTCCCACCTTCCTCTGACGCATGACGCGCACCGGAGCGGTCATCGCGATCGACCACGGCACGAAGCGCACCGGCTTCGCCGTGGCCGATCCGCTGCGCATCACCATCCAGCCGATCGGGAACTTCGAAGGACCGGGATCAGGTCGCGAGCTCATCGATCACATCGCGAGACTCGCCGAAGAGCGCGATGTCGCCGTATTCCTCGTCGGACTGCCGCAGCACGCGGACGGTTCGCTCGGCGCGCGCGCGCTCGAGGTCGCGGGATTCATCGAACGATTGCGAGCTCGATTCCCGTCGATCGAAGTCCTCCCCTACGACGAGCACTTGTCGACGAAGGCCGCCGAAGACTTGCTCCGCGAGGCCGGCTTCCACGGCCAGCACCGCAAGGCGAGGCGCGACAGCTGGAGCGCGCTCGTGATCTTGCGCGACTGGATCGCCGCGGGTGAACCGCACTGACGGGCGCCTCAGCGCGGGAGTTTCCGGTCGAGCCAATCGCACACGAACGCCGACACTTCCGCACTACGCGCTTCGTGAAAGAGATCGTGGCGCCGCCCCTCGAAGACCTTCCGCTCGACGGTGCCCCCCGCGAGTTCGCGCGCGGTCTCTGGAGGCGCGATCGAGTCCTCTGCGCCGTGCACGACCACGACCGGCATCGCCAGACGCGCGGCTTGTCGCGCGTACTTGCTCGCCGCTTCGATCGCCTGCTCGCCCGCGCGCAACGTGATCTGATCGTGCACCAGTGGATCCGCGCTCCGACGCGCGTGCTCGGAGGGATCGCTCGAGAGCGCGTCGACCGTCCAACCGATGCGACCCGGCGAAGTCGGCCCAGCCCTCTTGAAGAGCTTCATCAGCCCCCCACCGGACTGCGGCAGCTGAAAGCGCGGTTCGAGAAGTGGCGCCGCGAGCACCAGCGCCGAGACGCCGTCGGGCCGTTCGCACGCGTAGGCCAGGCAGTAGAGCGCGCCGAGACCCTGCCCGATCAGCACCTTCGGAACCTCGGGCTGCCTGTACGCCAGGTGATCTTGCACGTCGCCGATGTCGCGCACGACCTCGCGAATCCCGTTCGAGTGCCCGCGCGCGCCTTCCGAGCGGCCGTGACCGCGCAGATCCGGTAGCGCGATCGACCAATCGCGGCGAGCGAGCTCGCGCGCGAGGTCGATGTAGCGACCACCGTGATCGCCCGCGTCGTGAACGATGGTGACCGCGCCTCGCGGCTCGCCGTACGCCGCGAGCTCGAGCACGTGCAGGAGCACGAGACCCGCCGACGAATGCGAGAGTCCGGCGCCTGCGTCACCGTCCGCGTTCGATTCGCGCAGCTCGAGGTAGGTGACGAAGGGCTCGTTCTGGCTCATCGTGTCGTGGCCCCGCGAATCGGGAACGGCGCAGGCTAGAAGCCGCCCGCGCACGGAGCAAGTAAGCCGCGGGGCTGTGCTCGCGGTGCCGATGGGCTAGCATGTCGGCGGCGTGAGAGGTCTGGACGGCCGTTCCGCGAGCATTTCGGTGCTACGCGGGGAGGAAAGTCCGGACTCCACGGGTCAAGGTGGTTGCCAACGGCAACCGGTCGCGAGGCTAGGGAAAGTGCCACAGAAAACAAACCGCCGGCGGTGAGGCTCTCGAGCTTTGCCGTGGGTATGGGTGAAACGGTGCGGTAAGAGCGCACCGCGGCTCTGGTGACAGAGTCGGCAGGGCAAACCCCACCTGGAGAAAGACCAAATAGGGAAGGACATCGGGAGACGACCCGCTTCCAGCGCCTTCCGGGTAGGTCGTTCGAGGTCGAGCGCGAGCTCGGCCCCAGAGAAATGGCCGTCACCTTCCGCGAGGAAGGAACAGAATCCGGCTTACAGGACCTCTCACGCCGCCCCTTCTCGGATGCAGGTCGCAGTGATCGGCGATCTGCCGATCGGATGGCAACCCTACTAGATACTGTGGGTAGAGCGAGCCAAGGGCCCCTCATCTTGACGAATTTGGAAGCTGCAACTACACTGCTCCACCTTCCAACTCTCCGCACCGTGAGGGCTGACTCTCGTGCCGCGAGTCCCTCCGGGGCGCACAAGGCCCCGCCCTCCATGGAGTTCGTCTTCGTCGTACCTCGGTCCGCGCTCTTCGCGGACTTCTACCCGCAAGGGTTCTTGCCGTTCGCTGCGGACCCGACGGGTCGACGCGCGAGCGAGCTCGAAACCGCGATCGCGCGCGACGGTTTCTTCGTCGAGCGCGCGTACGCCGAGCGGACGCCGACGCTCAAACAAGTGATCCCGTACACGCTCGTCTCGTGCGACGAGCAATTGCTCCTCACGCGCCGTCTGAAGACCGGAGGAGAATCACGACTGCACGGCAAGTACTCGCTCGGAATCGGTGGACACATCAACCCGCAAGACATCGACGCGAGTTCGAGTGACGCCCGCAATCCGATCGAAGCTGGAACACGCCGCGAGATCGCCGAAGAGTTGACGGTAAGAGGCGAGTACGACGTACGACGCGTCGGGCTCCTCAACGATGACTCAAACGCGGTTGGAGCGGTACACGTAGGTCTCGTTCAATTCATCTCGGTCCACGCACCCGTTGAAATTCGCGAAAGGGATCAGTTGGAAGGTCGTCTGGTCACCACCGGCGATCTCCGGGGAATGCTGGCCGAGGGTGCGAACTTCGAGACCTGGTCCAAACTCTTGATTCCGCACCTCGACGAGCTGATCCAAACGCCAACTGTCGCATCCCACTGACCCACTCCGCACGGGTCGACCCACAATCCATGAGTACCGCAAGTAGCAAGAAGAGCCGCGAGATGGTTCCCGGCAAGATCTACGACATGTTGCTCGGCGCCCGAACGGCCGACAAAGTCACGCTCCACTTCAAGGACGGCCGCATCGTGCACGGCGCGTTGATCTTCAACCCATTCAAGGGCACCGGCCGCCTGATCAACATCGAGCAGGAAGTCAGCGTCGACTTCGCCGTCGACGACATCCGCGATCTGAAGATGTGATCGCGGGGCGACGCGCCGCCCCTGCCACCACGCGCCCCGCTGGGCTTCGTGCCGCGGGGCGCGGTCGTTTCCCGATGCGTGAGCGCCTTGCATCGCGTGAGACGACCTGGAAGCTTGTCACCGTGATCCCCACGGTCGCAGCATTGGTATGGCTCTCGGCCACGGCCGTGCAGTCCGCCGCGCCCCCGCACGCGACCGCGCGGTCGGAGACGGCGCCGGCACCGCTGATTCTCGTCCGCGAAGACGACCGCTGGAGCGTCGTCGCCGAGGTCTCAGCCGACGGCGGCTTCGCGTCGCTGCCGATCCCGTTCCTTTCTCGATCGGAGCGCGTGGTGCGCGCGACTCGCAGCGCACACGGCACCGGGATCGCGCTCTATGCCGGAGAGGGCATGACCCTCGAGATCGACGCGGTCGAAGCGCGGGTCGTGGCTCATCCCGCGGACAGCCAGATCCTGCTCGTGGACGGTGCGCCTTCTCTCATCGGTCCGCCCGCACTCGCCGAGTCGATCGTGCGTCCCGCTCACGACGACGACGTCCTGCCGGAGCTCGCGCGGCAGGACGTCAACACGATCCAGGGCGGCGAGATCGCCGTCACACCGCCGCGCGACACCGCCGGACTCTCACTCGTCGTCATCGCGGGAGAGAGCTCCGAGCCGACGTCGATCCGATTCGGCGAGAGCGAGCGGCGTCTTGCACTGCCCGAATCATCGCGCGCCGCACTCGCGTCGACGTTGACGAGCGCGAAGCCCTTTCGAATCGGCCTTCTTGAAGGCGAGATCGACCAGCTGTTCTTCGCGACGGTGGCGGCACTCGACGATGCGCGAGCCGAGCCGCTCGCGCTGCGCGCCGTTCACGGGCGCCGTGCCACCGCTCGCGAGCGCTCCGCACGCCATGGCGAAGGCCGCGCGTGGCCGAGGATCGAAGTCGCGACGACAGGCGGGACGACTCCCGATCTCGACACGCTGCGATCAGCGGACGGGCGAGCCGTAAGCGTCGAACCCGGCGGCTGGCTCGAGCTGTGGTTCGATTCGCCGCCTGGAGCGACCGCGGGACACACGCAGACGCTGCTCCTCTCCGTGAAGCTGCGCACGCCGCCGATCGCCGCGAAGGCCGTGCGCAATGCGACCTACGAAACTCCTCGCGGAGCGGAATCGACAGCGGCTCTCTTCCGCGAACGGACGCGTGAGGCGGGTCTGCGTCTCGTGCACATGGAAGGCCCCGACGAGCAGCTCGACATCCGGCCCACCATGGGCCCCGGGCTCGCGCTCGGCGACATCGACGGCGACGGGTGGGTCGACGTATTCCTCGTCCAAGGCGGTGGCCGTGAAGGGAGCCGCATGCCGTCGAGCCGCATGTACAGGAATCGGGGTGACGGCACGTTCGCCGACGTGTCGCGCGCATCCGGCCTCGCGCTGCTGGGTCGGGGCATGGGCGCTCTCTTCTTCGACGTCGAGGGCGACGGCGATCTCGATCTCTTCGTCGCGAACTACGGCGAGAACACGCTGTGCCTGAACGACGGGCACGGACGCTTCGTGCGCGCTCCCGCGAGCGCATGCGTCGTGAGCGACCGCTGGCACGCGGCCGTGTCCGCGGCGGACTACGATCGCGACGGGGACCTCGACCTCTACGTCACGAGCTACTTGAAGTACGACCTCGCGCAGATTCCGCCGAGCGACGAACTCGATCGCTATCGCCGCGAGGATCCCGTCGCGATGCTGCCGTTCGCGTTTCCGGGTGAGACGAAGCTTTTCCTGCGCAACGACACGCCCGCCGGAGCACTCGCCCCCGACGCACTGCGCTTCACCGACGTCGCTGCTCCGCTCGGACTCGATGATCCCCAGGGACGCGGGATGCAAGCCGTCTTCTGGGACTTCGATCGCGACGGCGACCAGGATCTGTACCTCGCGAACGACGTCTCGCCGAATCGACTGTGGCGCAACGAGGGCGACGGCACGTTCAAGGACATCGGCTTCACGACCGGCATGGACGATCCGCGCGGTTCGATGGGGCTCGCGGCGGCGGACGTCGACGGTGACGGCGATGAAGACATGCTCGTCACGAACTGGGAGCTCGAGGCGAATGCGCTCTACGTGAACAACCTCGTCTCGCACGACAGCGCGAAGCACCGCGTGGCGACCTTCCGCGACGCCGCGGTCAGGGCCGGCCTCGCACAGCTCTCGGTCGGCGTGACGAAGTGGGGTGTCGAGCTCTTGGACGCCGACCTCGACGGCGATCTCGATCTTTTCTACGCGAACGGCTACACGAGCCCCGACTACGAGAGCACGGGGATTTGCGTCGGACAGCCGTGTCACTACTTCGAGAACGTCGGATCAGGCCGATTCAAAGCGGCGTTCGATCGCGCGGGCCCTGACGTCGCGATGCCGCTCGCGTCGCGCGCGGCGTCGGCTTGCGACTTCGACCAGGACGGCGACATGGATCTCTTCGTCACCGCCAACAACGGACGCGCGCGGCTCCTCGAGAACACGCAGACTAGCGGGAGAGCGTGGCTCGGCGTGCGGCTCGCGGGACGAGGGCGAAATCCCTACGCCATCGGCGCTGAGGTCACGTTGCACGCGGGCGAGCGCATCTGGCGACGGTCGCTTCGAGCCGGCACGAGCTACCTCGCGGGCAACGCGCCGGAGCTGCACTTCGGTCTCGGCGACGTGAGCCGCATCGACGAGTGCGTCGTGCGCTGGCCGTCGGGGCAAGAGAGCCGGCACGACATCCAGTCGCTGCGTACGTTCGTGACGCTCAGCGAACCGGAACTGTCGACGAAGCCGCGCTGAGCGCGCCCCCAGCGCCCCGTCAGGGCGGCGGCTCGTCGGGATACGGCGGCATCTCCGGCTCGAGGTCGACGTGCACCGCGTCCGCGATCCGGTTGATGTAGTTGAAGTAGCTCACGACTTGAATCGCGTCGTGGATCGCAACGTCGTCGAAGCCGACCGCGCGCAGCTCGGCAACGTCCGCGGCACTCATCTCGGACGGTCGCTGCGTAAGTTTTTCAGCGTAGGCGCACAGCGCGCGATCCGCCGGATCGAGTTCCGCCGTGCGCCAATCGTCGACGATCGCCTGAACCCACCGCTCGCGCTCTACTTCGTTCTTGTCGGCGATCTCAGCACGGAGATCCCATGCGTGGGCGTGTATTCAGTAATGGCACTTGTTCGACCGGCTGACGACGACTGCAAGCATCTCGCGCTGCCGGCGCGACAGCCCAGTCTTCGCGAACATCACCGCGAGATAGAAGTCGATCGACGCGTCGAGCACCGACGGCTGCACGCTCATCGCGCGCAGGATCCCGTACACGCGCCCGGCGCGCCGGATCGCTTCGTCGTACGTGAGGCGAAGCGGCCCGGAAGCTTCTTCGGCGGAGTACGTTCGGATCCAAGTCATCGCCGCGAGTCGTGCGCCGACGCGCGCGCTAGAGCGACTTCTTGTTGAGGTAGAAGTCGAAGCGCTCGTACTCCTTGTGAGTCTCGCGCTCGCGGACCTCGCTCACGGTCTTCGGCGGCGGAACGACGACCTTCTCGCCCGGTTTCCAGTTCACCGGCGTCGCGCACACGTTCTGATCCGCGGTCTGCAGCGCTTCGAGGAGGCGCATGATCTCGTCCACGTTCCGCCCGACGTTCATCGGATAGTAGACGAGCGCGCGCACGACGCGCTTGGGATCGATCACGAACACCGCCCGCACGGTCGCGGTCACGGCGGCTCCCGGATGGATCATGCCGTACTTCGAGGCGACGTCCATGCCGAGGTCCGCGATGAGCGGATACGGAACGTCCGAGTCGAGGATCTGCTTCAGGTTCTCGCGCCACGCGAGGTGGCTGTGGATCGAATCGATCGACAAGCCGATCAACTTCGTGTTGCGCCGCGCGAACTCGTCGTTCTTGCGCGCGAACTCGACGAGCTCGGTCGAGCACACCGGCGTGAAATCCGCGGGATGGCTGAACAGGATGACCCAGCTGCCCTTCTGCCAATCGCCGAACTGAATCTCACCGTGCGTGGTCTGCGCTTTGAAATCCGGCGCGATGTCGCCGATGCGGGGAATTCCGGTCACTGTCGTCTCGGTCATGGTGAAGGCTCCGTGGAAACTGAGGAAGCTGATTCTGTGCGCGCGGCCAGTCTAACCGGCGAGGTGCCACCGGTCAGCTACCGGACCTCAGCGTTCGACCCACGCCGCGAGCGCGCGTGCGTGGCGTCCCTTCGTCGTCGCCAACGATTCACAGCGGACGGCGAGTTCGTGAACCCCCGTGCCTTCGAGATGGTTCGCGTACTCGAGGTACCAGCGCTCGACGGTGAGCTCCGATTCGAGGCAGAGACGCAGCGCCAGCGGCATTCCGCCGACGCGGGTCGACAGCGCGAGGAGCCACGCCATCATCGACCGTCGGCGACTGTGCGCCTTCGGGCGCACGCCGAGTGCCGTCATCACGAGCCGCAGCGCGTCGACCTGTTCGCACTCCTCCTCGTGGAATTGCCCGAGCAAGTCGCGGAGCTCCGCGTCCGCAGTCCGGCGGGCGAGCGCGGCGTAGATCGCACGCGCACCGAACTCGGCCAGCAGCGCATCGCGCAGGCCTTGGGCGAGCAAGGGATCGGTGCGCGGATTCATCGCCGTGACGCCGCGCAGGTCGCGCGCCTAGCCCTGGTTTGCGTCCGACGCGAAGACCGCTTCGATCGCGCGCCGTTCGATCGAATGGACGCTCGCGCGGTAGTACTCCGCCAACGGCTCGTAGACGGCCGGATCGCGCAGAGCGCCGAGCGCGGAGATCGTCTCGCGCCGCACGCGCCAGGACTCCGCGCCGAGCAGCGACAGCAGCTCTCGACGCACGGCAAGATCTCCTCGTCCGAGCCGCCCGAGCCCCGCGACGGCAGCGACGCGCGGTGCGTCGTTCTCACTCGCGTCGGTCGCCACGGTGAGGAGGAGCGGCACGACGCGCGCATCGTTGAGCCTAGTGAGCTCCGCGATGAGGCGGCCTTTCAATATGCCGTGCGGTGACGGCGTGCCGAGCTCGGCGGTCAGGAACTCGAACGCGCGCGCGGGAGCGGCGACGCACGCAAGGGCCGCGGCCGAACCCATGGTTTCCCAGCTGAAACCGGCGCGGTATTGCGCGAGCGCGAACTCGGCGATCTCCGCGTTCGGCGCGAACGCGCCGAGCGTCGCGAGCGCGGCCACGCGCACGCGCGCCTCGGCATCCGAGCTTGCCGACGTTTCGAGCGCGGCACGGCATTCCGGCCGCGCACGTCCGCCGAGGGCCAGAGCAGCCGCCGCGCGCACCGCGCCGTTCGTGTCCGTGGCGAGTCGACCGAGGAGCACGTCGCGCGCCGATTCGCGCTCCTCGCTGCTGCTCCCTTGATCGATGATCCGGCCGAGCACGCGGACGGCGTCGCGCCGTCCGTTGACGTCGTCGCTCGACGCCGCGATCGCGAGCCATTCGGGCGTCGCCTTCTTGTCGTCGACGACCTTGGGAACGAAACCGTGTGCGTCGAAACGCACCCAGGTCGGATGCGACTCGCACTCCAGCGTGAACAGGTGGCGACGGCTGTCGACCGTCAGTCGATGCACCTTGCTGCCGCGCGCATCCTTGATCTCGACGTCGACCGGCGTGCGGAACACCGCGGGCGTTCCGTCCGACGGATCCTGGACCTGATAGACGGTGAGCACGACGAGCTTGCGCCGCTCGTCGTAGCGCCACGCGACTTGGAACTCGGGGAAGCCCGGCTTCCGGTACCAGGTGTCGAAGAACCACGCCAAGTCGACGCGCGACGACGCCTCCATCGCGCGCCGCAGATCGTCCGTGCTCACGGCGCGATTGGCGTTCTCGCTGACGTATCGCCGCAAGCCGCTGAAGAACACCTTGTCGCCGAGCACGTGACGCAAGAGATGCAGCCGCGCTGCCGCTCCTTCGTACGCGTGTCCCGAGAAGAAGAGATCCACCGGATCGCGATAGACGTCGTGCACGACGGGCCGGCGTTCCGGACCGATGTCGCGGCGCGTGTAGCTGTCTTGCACGTCGCGCATGCGGATGCGGAACTCGTCGACGCCGCGACGCTGCTCCGTGTAGAGCGCGTCGAGATACGTGGCGAACCCTTCGTTGAGCCAGATCTGCGACCAGTCCTCGCACGTGAGCAAATCGCCGAACCACTGGTGCGCGGCTTCGTGAGCGACAAGTCCGATGGACGGCGTGTCGCGCCGGCCGCGCTCGTCGCGCAGCGTGGTCTCGGTGAGCGTCGTCGCGGAAATATTCTCCATGCCGCCGAACGGAAAGTTCGCGACGCACGCCTGGCTGTACTTCGCGTACGGGTAGCGCGTCCCTGTGAGCTCCGAGAAGAACTGGAGCACGTCGCCCGTCTTCTCGAAGTTCGGCTCGAGTCGATCGGCGTGTTCGGGGCTCGCGAGGAAGAGCAACGGAACTCCCTCCCACGCACTTTCGCGCACCGTCAACTCGCCGGCGACGAGCGTCATGAGATACGCCGGGTGCGGCGACGTCATGCGCCAGCGCTCGACCGACCGGCCGCCGACCTCGTCGCGTTCGACGCGCTCACCCGCGGCCACCGCGACCCAGCTGGAGGGCATGGTGACGCGGATCTCGGACGTCGCGCGGTCCGCGGGCGAATCCGCGCACGGGAACCACCAGCGCGCGTCTTCGCACTCGCCCTGCGTGAAGACTTGCGTCGCGACGCCGTCGCGCGGCGCAACGAACCACAAACCCTTCTTCGGACGGCCCGCGTAGCGAATCGAGACCTCGGCGAAGTCGCGCGCGGCGAGCGGCTCCGCGAGGGTGATCCGCAGCACGCCGCCCGCGTGGTCGAACGTGAGCGCGCGTCCGCGCTCGTCGCTGACGGCGAGCACATCGAGTCCTTCGAGATCGAGCTCGACGGCGGACAAGGCCTCGGTCGCGGGCCAAAAACGCACGCGACACGTCGCGGTCAGACTGCGCGCCTTCGGATCGAGCTCGATGTCGAGCGCGTAGTGCTCGACGTCGATCGCCAGCGTGCGCGGCGGGTGCTCCACGGCGTCGGGCGCACCCAACTGGGAGCGAGCTGCAGCCGCCTCCTTCGGCGCGCTCGAGCGGCACGCGACCGCGGTGGCGGAGACGAATGCGAGCAGCGCTAGGAGAGGGCGTCGGATCGGCATCGCTCGCTCGCGGAGAGGGCGCGGATCCTACCAGCAGCCGGGGCTCTGCGCGCGGGCATTGCCCGTCCGCGCCTCATCGTGAACACTCACGCCGCCGTGGACTTCTTGCTCGAGTGCATTGGCTTCCCGCCCGACTATCCGAACGAGGACCTCGTCGAACGGTTGAAGACGGAAGGCGAGCCCGCGGCGTGGCGCGGCGATCCCGCGCTGCACCGGCGGCTCCCGCTCGGCGGCGGGCTCGAGCTGCGGATGGACAAGGAGCCCGGTCAGAAGCACTGGAACATCCTGCCTGACTTCAAGGTGAATCATCGCCTGCGCGTCGCGATCGAGGAGATCCGCACGCTGCCCGATTCGCCGTTCGACGCATTGCTCGTCGGTTGGGCCGCACCGCGCGTCGGCGACCCAGAGGTGGGCGCGAAGTCGGGCGCGTACCGGCTGTGCACGTATCTCTCCGACGCGCGCCGCCTTCCGAAGAATCTGCCGCGCGGTCACGTGCTCGCGGTGTCGCTCGCTGGTTTCGCGCTCGACATCACGTACCTCGGTCCGAACGACGGCGTGTTCGACGCGCGCATCTTCGACGAAGAGAGTGGAGCCTGCATCCGGCCGCTCGGCGCGGCCCACGAGCCGGGCGGTTGCGCGGAGGTCTCGCTGCGGATCAAGGAGATCCGGCACCTCGAGAACCCGATCACGCACCGCGAGGTGCAAGTGCTGGAAGTCGACGCACCGGAACGGCCGCTCCAACTCCTCGTGAGCCCGTGGCAGCTCGCGAAAGACGGCTGGGAGCCCGCGCGACCGGGATGGCGGATCGAGGGAACGTTCATGTTCTCCGGCCGCATCGCGGGTGGACTGCCGAGCGCGGGTGCGCCGTGGAGCTCGGCGTTCGGCTGAGAACTTCGGCGCGAGCGCGAAATGCCGAACGAACGGCGGCGTAGGGCGCGGTCGTCACTGCGGGAGCACCATGAACGAACTCGAAATGAAGGGCCCTGGCTCGGTGGGCAATGTGATCGCGGCCTTGTGCAGCGTCTTCGTTCCGGGCCTCGGTCAGCTCGTGCAAGGTCGGCTCATCATGGCCGCCGTCTTCTTCGGCCCGAGCGTGATCCTGTGGTGCTGCTGCCTCGGTTGGGTGCCGCACATCTGGTCGATCGCCGACGCGGCGCTGTGGAAGGATCGCTGCTAACGCTTTCGCGCGGGTGACGCTTCACCCGCGTCGCTCCACGGGATCGCGGGCGCCGTCGACGCCGAGCTGCCTTTGGTCGCGCGCACCACGACGACATCCGCGCGATCGTGGGGCAGGATCTTCATCACGTACGGCAGTCCGTCGACTTCGACCGGCTCGACGCAGAGCGTCGAGATCGCTTCACGAAACTGATCCGCATCCACCGTGCTGTCCCACACGGTGGCGAGCTCGAGCCAACGTTCCTTCCCCTTCGCGAGCAGGATCAACCGGTCGCCGCCCCAGCCTTCCGCCGCGGGGTTCGTGTACGTGACGCCGAGGATGCTCAAGGGATTTTTGACGTCGAGGCCTGTGCGCTTTTCGAGCGGTGTCGTGAGGAGCGCGAGCACGATCTCCCCCAGCGTGTCTTCGCCGAGCACTTCCCAGCCCTTCGGACGTGACGCCGTCTCGAAGCGCACGAGCCGCGGATCGTCCCGAGCGTCGTCCCAATACTTCTCTGGGTGGAGGATCTGCTCCGAGGAACGCGGCGGATGCTCGAACGCGCGGCGGATGTCGTCCACCTTCGCGGCCTTCATGCTGATGTTCATCGCACGGCTCCTCGTCAGGAATCCTTCCCCGCGCAGATACGCGGCGATGAGCGGCTTCCACAGGTAGGGCGGCGCATCCGAGAGCCCGGCCGTGCCGAGGTCCTGAGCTCCGAGCAGCGCGTCGCGATCGAGGTCCTTAAGGTGCGCCACCGTCCACTGGTTCATCGCCGCGGTTCCGCTGCCCTCGACGACCGCTTGGAACGCGAACTCGGCGTCTGTCTCCTCGTTCATGCGCTTCAGCGTTCCGTCGATGTCAAACATCTGATCGTCGAGCGCGTGCGTCAGTTCGTGCGCGAGGATGATCTTCGCGAGATCGCCCGTGAACGAATCCATCAGGAAAAACGTGTCGCTCGACGGATCGTAGAAGCCGCCGACTTGGTCCTTCAGGAACTCCTCGACCGTCGACATGAGATCCATCTCGTGCGGAATGAGGCCGAGCATCTTCGCGACCGTCTCGTCGCGCGTCAGTCGCTCGGGTGACTGCGTCACTTCCTGCCGGTGCTTCATGTAGTCGATGAAGCCGGCCTTGTCCGTGACCTTCACTTGCACGGGACGTTTGAACTTCATCCCGCGCATGTTCTCGATGTCGACGCGAATCTCTTCGGAGACCGCTTCCAACTGCGCCTGCGTCCACGGGTCGTCACCGGCGGCGCTCGCGGGGAAGTAGGGCACTGCGAACGACGCGAGAATCGTGAAGGCGAGGGACATGGCAATCCTATGGGTCGAGGGACTCTCGAAAAGGAGGGGCGAGATCGTCGTCGCGCGCGCGAACGCGCGCAAGCCGCGTTCTCAGGTAGCGACCCGGGAACGACGCCACAAACCGAGGACATACACCACGATCCCGATCGCGAGCCACACGCCGAATCGCTTCCACGCGACCGCCGGTAGTCCAGTCATCGTGTACACGCACGCGGCCGCGCCGGCCGGCGCCACGAACCACACCCACGGGACGCGGAAGTGACGCGGCATGTCGGGCTTCTTGACCCGCAAGATCAGGACGCCGAGACACGCGATCAGGAACGCGAACAGCGTTCCGATGTTCGTGAGGTCGTAGGTGGCGTCGTCGTCCATCAGCGCCGCGCCGACGGCGACGACGAGCCCTGTCGCGATCGTCGTGACGTGCGGCGTCTTGTAGCGCGGGTGCACCTTGCAGAAGAACTTTGGCAGGAGCCCGTCGCGCGACATCGCGAAGAAGATGCGCGGCTGTCCGAGCTGGAATACCAAGAGCACCGCCGCCATCGAAATCACCGCCCCGATCGAGAGGACGAGCTGGATCCACGGCAGTCCCGCGCCTTCGAGCGCGCGCGCGAGCGGATCCGATCCGGACGCGAGCTGTTGGTACGGAACGAGGCCCGTCGCGACGAGCCCCACCAACATGTAGATGACCGTGCACACGCCGAGCGCGACCAGGATGCCGATCGGCATGTCGCGCTGAGGATTCACGGTCTCCTCGGCGGCCGTGGAGATCGCGTCGAACCCGATGTACGCGAAGAACACGATCGCCGCGCCTTGGTGGATCCCCGTCCATCCGTTCGGTGCGAACGGCGTCCAGTTCGCCGTGTCGACGTGGAACGCGCCGACACCGAGGAACAGCGCGAGCACGGCCAGCTTGAGGCACACCATCCAGTTGTTGACCGTGGCGCTCTCACGCACGCCGCGCACGAGCACCCACGTGATGAAGAGCACGATCGAAACGGCCGGGATGTTGACGAGCAGCGGCCGGCCGATGAGGTGCGGCGCGGACGCAATGGCGGCTTGGAGCTCGGCGACACGCGCCGCGTCACCGCCGTGAGTCGCGGCGCGCAGCTGCTGCATCACGTCGCCGTAGCCGTGCGCGATCCAGTACGGCAAATCGAGATTCACCGCGCGCAAGATCGACTCGAAGTAGCCCGACCACGCGATTGCGACCGCGACGTTCCCGACGGCGTACTCGAGCACGAGATCCCAGCCGATGATCCACGCGATGCACTCCCCCATCGTCGCGAACGCGTACGTGTACGCGCTCCCCGCGACGGGGATCATCGACGTCAGCTCCGCGTAGCACATTCCGGCGAGCGCGCACACGAGGCCGAGCAGTAGGAAGGAGATCACGAGCGCCGGTCCGGCGCCCGCGCGCACACCGATCTCGCCGGCTGCCGCTGTGCCGAGTGTCGAGAAGATGCCGGCGCCGATCACCGCGCCAATGCCGAGGAGAACCAGATCTTTCGCGCGCAGCACGCGCGGCAGACGGTGCTCGCCGGCCTCCGCGCTCGCTTGGAGCGCTTCGATGCTCTTCGTCCGGAACGGATGGATCGACGCCATGCGCGCGATGATGTCCTAGCCGACCGGGGTGTGATCAAGCTTCATGGCTTTTTTTCTCGCTGCGGGGTGCGTCCCCGCGGGCTCGATCCGGCCGCGCACGCTAATATGCGGCGCATGAGCACGACGCTGCGAGACACCGCCCGACCCATCCAACCGATCGATCTCGTCGCAGAGCGCGCGGCGCTGGGACCGGCACTCGAAGACGCTGTGCTCGCCGTCGTGCGCAGCGGTCAGTATGTCCTCGGCCCGGAAGTCGAGCGTTTCGAGCGCGACTTCGCGCGTCTGTGCGGCTGTGCGCACGGGATCGGCGTCGCGAACGGCACCGACGCGCTCGTGATCGGACTGAAGGCGCTGGGTGTGAAAGCCGGCGACCGCGTCGTGACGACGCCGTTCACGTTCTTCGCGAGCGCGGGTGCGATCGCCTGGATCGGTGCCGTGCCGGTCCTCGCGGACGTCGATCCGGACACTGCGCTGCTCGATCCCAAGCAGGCCGAGGCGGCGATCGACGCGCGGACGACGTGCATCCTGCCGGTGCACTTGTACGGACAGATGGCCGACATGAAGGCGCTCCGCGCGATCGCCGACAAGAAGCGCATCTCGATCTTGGAAGACGCGGCGCAATCCCACGGCGCGCGGCGCGACGGCGAGACGTGCGGCTCGCTCGGCGATGCGGCGGCGTTCTCGTTCTATCCGACGAAGAACCTCGGCGCGTGCGGCGAGGGTGGGTTCATCGCAACGCGTCGCGCCGATGTCGCTGAGCGCGCGCGGCGACTCCGAGACCACGGCAGCCCGGTCAAGTACCAACACCACGAGATAGGAACGAACTCGCGGCTGCAGGGCATTCAAGGCGCCGTACTCAACGTGAAGCTGCCGCACCTCGCGGCGTGGAACGAGCGCCGTCGTGCGATCGCGGCGCGCTACGATCGCGCGTTCCGGGGCAGCCTAGCGGTCCTTCCGATCGCGGTCGCCGCGGGCTCGATACCCGTCTACCACCAGTACACGGTGCGCATCCGCGGCGAGCTTTCGCGCGACGCGCTCCTCGTCGTGCTGAAGAACCAGCAGATCTTCGCGGCGGTTCACTATCCGACGCCGGTCCACCTCCAAGAGGCGGCGCGCGCGTTCGGCTTCGGTCCCGGCGACTTCCCGCACGCCGAGTCCCTCGCGCGCGAGGTCCTGTGCCTGCCCGTCCATCCGTTCCTCACAGACGCCGACGTCGACCGCGTCGCCGAGGCCGTGCTCGAGCTTTCGCAGAAGGGACCGCAGCGCCCGGTGAAGTGATTCGCGTCGAGCGAGCTCCCGTGTCGATACACGAAACGATGTCCCGCGCCTTCCTTCTACGAGCTGCCGCCCTGGTGCTCGTCCCGTTCGCCGCGAGTGCGTTCGTGCTGCAGCCTTCGCCGGCGCACACGCAAGCTCCGCCCGTGACGCAGGACCCGGCGGCACCTTCCAAGAGGCGCAATCTGCAGATGGACGAGGACGATCAGCTCGTCACCAAGTTCTTCAACGACTGCGACGAGAACGGGAACGGGTGGATCAGCTTCCGCGAGGCTGAATCCGCGATGAGCCTCGATCGCGCGAGCTTCGCGATCTTCGACAAAGACCGCGACGGCCGCATCGACCCGATCGAATTCAAGATCCGGTACGACGTCATCAAGAAGCTCGGCGGCGCATTCCCGGCACCCACGTCCACCGGACACGCGCGGCGATCGACGTCGCGCTCTCCCGAAGCGCTCGTGCGCGCCTACGATCGCAACGCCGACGGGATCCTCGATACGCTCGAGCTCAAGCGCCTGTTCGCGGAGACGTCCGGCTCCACGCTGCCGCCCGAAGTCGCGATGGGGATCCTCGATCAGGACAAGTCCGGCAAGCTCGAAGCGCCCGAGCTCGCGCATCTGGCCGCGATCCTCTCGCGCAGCAGCTCATCGGAGCCGGCCGGTCCCGCGCCGGAATCGATCGAAGAGCTCTTCGGCAAGCGCGTGAAACGTTCGGCGCAATCCGGCGCGACGGCGCAGCCGCTCTGGATTCCCGGGCCGGTGACCGCCTTCAAGCGGCTCGACTTCGACGAGGACGGGCAACTCAGCGCGAGTGACTTGATCGAGCTCGCGCGTCCGCTCCAAGTGCCCGTCCGGATCCACGCGCTGATCGCGGCGCTCGACACCGACGGCGACGGGACTCTATCGGAAGCCGAGTTTCGCGCTTCCATGCGCTGAGCGACCGCGCCCTTAGGCGCCAAGCGATCGGCCCCGCGATCGTCGGCGTGTTTGCGATCTCAGGCGCACAGCGGGAGGATTGTGCCTTCCTCGCGAGCGGGTTCGCCCCTGCTCCGATGCAGTTCACGACCTCGCTTCACTCTCGGAAGGAGTATCTCTCATGAAGACTCGCCGCATTTTCTTGGCCGCCGCATCGCTCGCTCTCTTGACCACGGTCGCGTTCGCGCTCGACCTCGTCATGAAGGCCGATCCGGAAAACGTCGTCGCGACACGCCTCACGGGCGCGTGGAAGCTCGAGACGACGCTCAGCAAGCGCTTCGACCCCGACAACTCCGCGAAGGCGCCGTCGACGATGACGTTCACCGACAATCCGGGCGTGCTCGCGGGATTGCAAGCGGACTCCGCACGCTTCAAGAATCGCACGATCTTCGCGTCGGGGATCGTCAACATCGACGGCACGACCCACACGTACATCCTCTCGAACCGCAGCGGCAACATGTACGTGACCTGGTACACCGCGGTGGAAGAGAACGCGACGTCCAATCCCGTTGAGAAGACGGTCAACATCGCCGTCGCGCGCGACCAAGCGCGTGACGTGCTCGTGCTCGGCGGTCCGGGCGTGCGCGATCCGTCGGCGGCGTACGAGCGCGTCACGCGCTAAGCTCGACGAGTTCCGAAGTCTTGAACGGGTTCGGACCGCGATTACGCGGTCCGAACGCATTTCGCGGTCGCTCTCGCGACCGCTCAGGCGAGCAGCGCGACCAGCGTCTCGAGTCGCGGACCGTGGGTCGGATCCGCAACCGCGTACGACGCTTCACCGCGCAACGTCACGCCGGCGAAGCTGCCATCGAGCCCTAGCACGTAGAAGTGCAGTCCGAACGACGGCCGTCCGTCGGCGTCGACGAGGTCCGTCTGGTATCGCGCTTGTCGCTGCGTCTGACGCACGATGCGTTTCAACACTTCGAGCCCCGCTTCCACGGGAGCCGCGCCGCGGCGCATGAGCTCGACGATCGCGAAGCTGCCGTTCGCGAGGATGCACGCCTCGCCGCGCCCCGTGGCTCCGGCACTGCCCGCTTCCTGATCGCAGTAGAGCCCCGCTCCGAGGATCGGTGAATCGCCGACGCGCCCGGGAATCTTCCACGCCAGGCCGGACGTCGTCGTGGTGCACGCGAGCGCGCCACTCGCTGCGAGCGCGGAGCAATGGATCGTGCCGGTGACGCGCGGTGCGCGCGGTCCGAGCGCGGCGCCCGTCTTCTCCGCCGCGCTCTCCACTGGCGGATACGGGAGTTTCGGCGGCGCGGGCAGACGATCGTCGCTCGTGCTCATGCCCTCCTTCCAGTCCATCCACTTCTTGCGCGACGCCTCGGTGAGGAGCTCCGTGTGCGGATGGCCGTGCGCGCGCGCGAACTCGTACGCACCGCGTCCGACGAGCAGGCAGTGATCGGTGCGTTCGAGCACGAGCCGCGCCACTTCGCTGGGATGCAGGATGTTCTCGATGCACGCAACTGCACCCGACTTGTGCCGCGGCCCGTACATGCACGCCGCATCGAGCTGCACGACGCCGTCTTCGTTCGGAAGACCGCCGAGGCCGACGCTGTCGTCGTTCGGATCGGCCTCCGTGATCTTGACGACGTCGATCGCGACGTCGAGCGGATCGGCGCCGTCGACGAGGCGCGCGTAGTGAGCCTTCATGCCCGGGAGCGCATTGCTGCTCCCGATCAACACGGGCAAGGCTTTGTGCGATGCGACGGGCGGCCTCTGCGTCTCACTCCGCGCTTGAGCGGAGCTGCAGCCGGCCGCGATCGCGCTCGCCGACAACGTCGTGCCGAAGAACTGTCGCCGCGAAAGTCGATGCTTCGTCATCGTGAGCCAACTCCTTCTTCCAGATTGGACGGCGGCGCACCGCGGCCCCCAAGACACTGCGTGCGCAACCACTGCCGCGCGCCGACGGACCACGCGCGCCAGCGCTGGGCGAGCGCCTCGTCGCCGACGTACGCGGATGCGGCGAGCCGCAGCTCCTGCTCCCAGCGCAAGCTCGCGAGATAACGCGCGAGATCGCTCGGGCGCGGATCGGCGATCGCGAGCGCCGTCGCGAGAATCGCGGCGCCGCTGCGCCGCATCTCCTCAGCATCGACGTGCGCCATGCGGTCGAGGCTCGTGTGGTACGCGAAGTCCGGGAAGTGCCAGAACAGCACGGCCGGAATGCCGGCGTCGAGGAAGACGTCGTGGTCGCTGCCGCCCTCGAACGGATGTTCGGCGCTCGACCACTGCGGCGACAGGACTCCGACATCGGTGAGCGCGGTGCGCGCGACGATCGCGAGCCCGCTCGGCCGGATGGTCTCTGGATCGACTTCGCCCGTGCCCCAGGCCGTGTGCTCATCGGGTGGGAGCGCGCGCACGCTCGCGGGATCGGGTGCGCGCTCGAGCAATTGGATCGCACCCGTCGCGGCTTGAGATTCGCCAGTCATGTCGGCCGAGATCGCCGCCACGGTCGCGCGCTCCGACCACTCGAGCCACAAGCGGCTTTGGCGAATCTCTGTGCCAAACAAGAACACGAGGCTTCGGGCGGGCGCATCGATCCGGCCCTCGCGAATGAGACCGGCGGTCGCGCGCGCACTCTCGAGCACGGTCGCGACGCCGCTCGCGTTGTCGCACGCACCGGGCTCCTGCACGTGCGCCGCCACGACGACCGCTTCCTCCGGACGCGTGGCACCGACGATCGTTGCGACCAGGGTCCGCAGTGGCCGCTCGCTAAAACGCACGTCGGCCTGAAATGCGATGCGAGCGCGGCCGTGTTGCTCGAGTGCTTGCGCGATCCGGCGGAACGAGCGCGGCGAGATCTGCGCGACCGGCAGCGGACACGGATACGGCATCGTTCGGTACTGCACCGCGTCGAGGTGGCGCTCGCCGCCCGTCGGATCCACGTTGTACTTCTCGAGCGAAGACGACAGCGCAGCCACGGCTCCGAGTTCGCGCGCGCGCTCGAGCGACTCGCGGTCGAGCGCCGCTTCGGTCACCCACACCGAGCCTGCGCGGAGCTCGTCGAGCTTCACGCACGCGTCGCCTTCGACGTCGGCGGACGGCGCGTTGCGCGGGAGCATGGTGCGATCGGGATCCTTGAGATCACGCAGCTCGTGCAGCACCTCGCGCCTGCCGTCCGGCAGCGCGAGCTCGAGCTTCGCTCGAACCGGCGTCCACGCGGGCGCTTCGAGCGGCGACTCCCGCATCGCGATGGTGAAGCGCGGATCCGAACCAAACCCGATCTCGGCCAGCGCAGCGGCGACGTGATCCAGACACGCGTCGAAGCCCTCGTTGCCGGGCTCGCGGTAGAACTGGTCGACGAAGGTCGCCGTCGCGAGCGCTCGCTCCGGCCCGAA
>JANLUN010000575.1:0-11010 GCA_031363505.1 Planctomycetota bacterium
GGTCGGCCCGAGGATCTGACCCGTGGCCGTATTCACCTCCAGGCGGGTGTGTGCGGGATTGTCGTCGTCGAATATTGGAACCTGATTCATCCAGTACGACTTCTCGATGGCGATCGGTCCGACTCCGTACGCCGCGCGCCAGTAGTTGACGATGGGCCAATCGCGCGCGAGGACGAGCGCGCAATCGTCCGAGAGCGGCAACGGCCCCACGGTGAGCACTGGCGCCCCAGAAGCGATCGCAGCTGCGCGAACGGTCAAGCCATCGCGTCGCGGATCGTAGTCGCCGCCCTCCGACGCATGGATCGTGCTTCCCATCCCGAAGAGAAGAGGCACGGTAGGACCCGTCGAGCTGATGCCCGGAATCACGTCGGGGGCTGCTGTCATTCCTGTGCGACGCATGCGCACGAGGAATGCCAGTGCGCGCCAGCCTTCCACCTGGGGAAACGGCGTGGTCATCGACGCAGGATTGAAGTCGAGCCTCTCGTACGAGAACGACGCTTCGACCGAAGGCATGGAAGGAAGGAATGTCCCGCTGAGCATGTCGCCGTGAGCCCGATTCAGCTGATTCGATTGCAGGCGCGGATCATCCACGTACGTCTCCGCGCTCGTGTACTCGTTCTGCTCAGGCACCTCGATCAGCGCGGACGCGTTCGCTTCTCCGGTGCCGCCTGTCAATCGAAACACCGGACCCGCGCCATAGCGGCTCTGGTCAACCGTGGTCGGCCGAAAGTCGTTGTCGAAGATGTGACGCACGCGTTCGGGGACGATTCGCTGACGGCGGAAGTTGTTCGCTCCGCCACGTCCTTCGAAGAAGTCTCTCGTTGCGATGCCTTCGAGCGCGGCGCTGTCCACTGCGTTCTGCATCTGCGCCTGCGCGAGACTCGCCATTCCGACGTCGATGCACAGCGCAGCCATGCCCATGAACACGAAAACCAACATGACGAACATCACGAGCGCGACGCCGCGTCTAGACGCGTTGGCGTTGGACTTCGACGTCGCGCTCGTCACGTTCTGGCGCATCGATCTCACTGATCGCGAAGCGTCGCGTCCTTCTTGGGGCTAGACAGACTCGTTTCAGGAATTGACTCGCCGTCGTCGAGCGCGCTCGACTCATCTGGCGACGGCGTGCGCGGCGGAACGACGTGCACACTGGACTTGCCGCCCGAAATCACCTCGATGGATTCGACGGGCGCGGCCGGCGGCGGCACGGGGAGCGGAGACTCATCTCCACCGGGTCGACTCGAGCGCGAGAAGCAGATGATCTGCGCATTCACTGCGAGCGCATCGGTCAGTGGATCCGCTTCCACATCCGAGACCTGGATGAAGACCTCTTCCTTACCCTTCGCGGTCGGTGCGGCGCCGGGCAACGGGAACGGCACGACGATCTTCGCGTTTTGTACGAGGACGCGATTCGACGCGTCCCACATCCCTTGCTCGGCTTGCGCGGCAGCGACGGCGGGATTCAAGCCGGAGTCAGATGCGCCGCGATTCTTCGCGTACTTCACGGCCATCAGGTCGAAGCGGTCGTGGCGCTTCAGTCCACGCAATCCCGTGATCTTGTCGACGTTGACCCACATGCCGCGCGTGTTCGGCTCGAGCCCAGCGGTCGGCCCCGGACGCGTGCCCTTCGGCAAGAAGTCCGATTCCTTGAACGCATAGCCCGGCTCCTTGTCGCGCGCCATCACGCGACCGGTCACATCCTCGATCTTCGTGAGGAATCCCTTTTCCTCGGCTTGCTTGGGCTCGAGATACGCGACCTTCAGTTTCTTTGCCGTCGCGTCGTACAGGTCGTCGAGCGCCACCGACGTGTAAGCAGGGATGGTTCGCGCAAGCAGCGGGACCGCGACCTTGCCATTGTGGTCGTCGGACTTCTTCTCTTTCGCTTCGACCGTCGTGTTGAAGAAAGGGAGCTTGACGTCGCCGATCATCAAGACCGTGCCGATCGCCGCCACGCCTCCGACGATGAGCAGTCCGATCACGAGCAGTGCGTTCTTGCTCGATTGGCGGCCGCGCGTTTTGGGGTGAGCCATTGTGTTGCTTTCGAGGTGTCTCTACGTGTCGTGGTGGGGAACGGCGTATCGATTACTTGAAGACTTCGCGGCGGAAGATGGATTGAGCGCTGAGCGATCGACGGAACGGACGCACTTCCTTCGCGAGCGCGAACTGCTTGCCGAGGCCGTACTGACCGCTGTACGTTCCTTCGCTCGACGCCGAAACGAGTGCACCGGGCAGCGTGGCGCTCGTGCCGGCACTGGCCGAATCCACCGTGACCGCGCCGTCGTCCGCGAGCACTGGATCGTTGACGAACGGATCGCCAGGAGCCGAGGCTTGGAACGCGGTGAGCATTCCCGCTTGGAACGGGAAGTTGACGCGTAGCGCGACGAGACCCTGCTGCGTTTGCGGCGGCGTCGGGATCATGCTGAACGGGCCGGTCGCGGCGTCGCCCGCGGAAGCGCGCATCTCCTCGACGACGTGGTGCCACTCGATGAACTCGGCGCCACCTGCACCTCGCCGCGTGACGACCGGAACCATCACGATGAGCGAATCGCCCGTGGAGTCGGTCCCGAAACTGCCGGCTTGAACGAGCGCACCGGGATAGCGCAGGTACGGAACTCCGCCGACGTCTTCGCGCAACATCAGCGGCAGCAGCATTCGGTTGAGCGGCGGCCACGTCGCCACGAACACTTGGAAGCTGGCGTCGTCCGAGTACGCGGAAAGGTCCACCGCGAGCAAAGTCGGGTCGTAGACGAGTTCGCGCACTCTGTCGACGTTCGCTTGATCCGCCGCGGGGAGTGTCGAGTACGGAGGGTTCACCCCCAGCGCCTTGTCGAACGTGTACGTCGCCGGCAGCGGGATCAGCGCGAGCTCGCGCGCTCCGACGCGCGCGGCGTTCTGCAGGATCTGCGCCGAGAACACCATCCGGCCGATCTCGAACGTTCCCGCGAACAGCAGGTAGAACGCGATCACGATCAGCGCGAACTCGACGAGCACCGCGCCGCGTTCGTGTGCGCTGGCTCGCGATGCGCGCGCGCGCGCGCGAACCGTAATAAACGTCGGGGTCGCTTCGAGAAGCGTCGGGGTCGCCGCGAGCGATCTCGCCGCTCCGGGCGCGCGCGAATCGAACGCGCCGTGCGAACCGTGCGAGCCGTGCGCTGACGAAGCGCTCCCCCACCGCCGCGCACCAAGGCGCCGCCAATGCCCGTCACGCTCGGCGAGACCGCTCGCCGAGGCGCCGTGGAACTGCGTGTGCTGTTGCATGAGTCGTATGGATGGGGGGCGGTGGGCCTCGGAGTCGTCGAGCGGCGTCCGCAGCCGATCGTGCGGCGGTCGTCAACTCGGGCGACGGTTCGAGACGGGGGGCGAGCGAGTAGGGAAAGATCGATGCCGGATCCTCTCGCCGAAGCACGCCCCTGCCCGGGTCGTGAATCAGGAGCTGCTTCGCAGCGTGGGGATCGACGCGGACCGCAGTCAGCGACGCATCCGTCCGCACCCAGGGGGCGGTGCCGACGGCTGCATGACCGCTGCTCGGTCCTGCGGCTCGTTTCCGGCCTCTCTCATTCTATCGGTTGTGGTTTTTGGGGATTTGTCTCCCGTGAGGTGTGTGGAAAGAGGGTGTAAGTTGTTGCTTTTGCGGTGGGTTAGAGACGTCGAGGTCCGCCAAGAGGTCGCGCAACCGCAAGTTCGAGACGTCGCCGAACGCTGATGTCCCGCCGCCTATAGCCCGCGCTGGGCCTTGCGTAGGAATTTGCATTCTACGTTCCGCGCGCCTGCAGCGCCATAGCCCTTCGCAACCGCCGCTCGAGCGCCGGCCACATTGCTCCGGCCATTCCTCCGAGCGCGCGTGAGCGACGGGTAGCATGCTCGGCCCGAATCGCCGGCCTCATGCAGCACCTGCTCCTCCATCCGCCGCTCGCCGACCCGACGCAGCCGTTCCTCAGCTTGCCCACTCTCAAGGGTTGGCTCCGAGCGCACGGGCACGACGCGCGCGTCATCGATCTCAACGTCGAAGCCGCGCACTGGCTGTTCGAGCCGACCGTGCTCGATGACCTGGGCCGTCGGATTGGATCGCGGTTCGTCGATCTCAATCGCCAGCAGGAGTTGTCGTTCCACGAACAGCGCCAGTACCGGCTGCTCGTCGAGGCGCGGCCGAAGATCGAGCACGCGATCGGCGGCGAGATCTCCCCCATCACCGTCTTTCAGACGCGCGAGCTCTTCTACGATCCGGCGCAGTACTCACTCGCGCGACGCAAGGTCGAAGGGTTGTTCGATGCGCTGAGCGCAGCCCACTATCCGTACCGATTCAGCTTCAACCACGCCGCTCACGCGGTCGTGCCGTGGAGCCTCGATCTGCTCGATCGATATTGCTCGGAGCGTCGCAGCCCATTCGCTGCGTTCTACGAGCGCCACTTCGCCACCGCCGACGAATGGGATTGGTCGAGTGGGTCGGGTCCACCCGCGGATCCGTCGGATGCGGCGTTCATCGGGATCTCGGTCGTGTTCCCGTCGCAGATCCCCGAAGCGCTGTACCTGTGCCGCTTCTTGCGCCAGCGTGCGCCGACGGCGTTCCTCGCGCTCGGCGGCCCGTGCATCCATCAAGTCGTCGTGCACATGGAGCCCGCTCTGCAAGCGCGGATGCTCGCGTATGTCGACGGCATCGCGCTCTTCGAGAGCGAGGAGACGTTGACCGAGCTCTTCTCGCGGCTCGAGCGCTGGCGAAACACCGCGGAGGCTGCGGCGCGCCACGAGATTCTCCGCGACGTGCCGAATCTGCTGACGATGCGGCCGGCGCCGGAGCCGGTGCGAGCCGTGCACGTCAGCGGATCGGTACGGAGCGCGATTCCTCCGCCCGCGCCAGGAACTCCCGTCGTCGGTCCGCGGCGCACGCTCGATCTGCGTGAGGCTCCCGCACCAGACTATTCCGATCTCGATCTCGACCGCTACTGGGCTCCGAGTCGCACGCTGCTCTACGCGCCGACGCGCGGCTGCTACTGGAATCAGTGCTCGTTCTGCTACTACGGTCTCGCGGAGACGGCGACGGCGAGCTACCGCGAAATCCCCGCGCAACGCGCGGCGGCCGATTTGGCGCAGCTCGCGCGTCGACACGGCGTCAAGAACTTCTACATCTCGTGCGATGTGCTGTCGCCGGCGTACGCAGTGAAGCTCGCCGAGGCGCTGATCGAGCGCAACGTGAAGATCCGCTGGTCGAGCGACCTCAAGATCGAGAAATACTTCACGCCCGAGCGCTGTGCACTGCTGCACCGTTCGGGCTTGCGCTCAGCGGCCTTCGGCATCGAGAGCGGCAGCGATCGCATCCTCGAGCTCATGCGCAAGGGCTGCGACCGCGCGACGATGACCGCGGTCAACCGCGCGTTCCACGACGCCGGCGTCGCAACCGAGTGGATGACGTTCACGGATCATCCCGACGAAACGCTCGACGAGGCGCTCGACACCGTGCGTTGGATCGAAGAAGAGAAGGACTTCGTCGATCTCTTCATCGTCGGCCGATTTGGACTCGAGCGCGGCTCGCACATCGCGCAGGACCCGACGCGGTACGGCGTGCGCAAGGTGTTCTACGCGGAGGGCGACGAGCTGCGGCTCTACGCGCAGTTCACACAACGCGCCGGTCGGCGTGGAGCGGACGCGGAACAGACGATCGAGAACGCCATCGGCCGCGCCGGCTCCACGTTCGATCTGCATCCGTATCCGTGGGCGGGCGCGAACTCGACGCACCACACGTTCCTGCACTTCCTCGAGTTCGGGCAAACGGCCTTCAAGCAGCACTTCAAGCGCGCGGGCGGCGCCGTTCACGGAGCGATGCCCACGTCGCCCGTCGTCCACATCGCCGGCCTGCGCGAGCGGCCGCGCTACTCACTCCAGACGATCCGTGCGCGCGAGGAGCAGTTCTTCGCCGATTATCTGCCGCGAGCTCTGTACACGACGGTCCCGTCGCGTCGTCACGGCGGCGAACCCGGCGACGAGGTGTCACCGCTCTCGGTCGCAGACTTCGAGGCCGCCGTGGCCGCGGTCGAGGCGATGCACTGAGCACGCGTCTGGAGAATGAGAGCGGTGACGGCAGGTTTCAACGCGCGCCACAACACGCGCGAACGCGTGCGAAACATTCCTCCGCACCGTAATCTTCCGTCCGGAGCCGCAACGTGAGCACCAACCGTGTCGCCGTCGTCGAGTCGAACCTCGACGCCTACCTCGAGAGCGCGAGCGCGAATTCGCGCCTGCTCGCATCCGACGAGCCGCTCCACGCAGGCGGCGGTCTGACCGCGCGCGTCGCCGTCGCACTCTTCGAGGACCAAGTTCTCAGCCGCGCGCTCGACGTCGCCGCGCGCGAGCTCAAAAAGACAGGCCGCAGCTTCTACACCATCTCGAGCGCGGGCCACGAACAGAACGCGATCCTCGGCGCGCTGCTACGCCTCACCGATCCGTGCTTCCTCCACTACCGATCCGGCGGACTGATGATGGCGCGCAGCCGCAAGGCGCCGGAAGTCACGCCGGCGTTCGACACGCTGCTCAGCCTGTGCGCGTCGGCCGAAGATCCGATCAGTCACGGTCGTCACAAAGTGTGGGGCAGCCGGCGACTATGGGTTCCGCCGCAGACGTCGACCATCGCATCGCACTTGCCGAAGGCCGTCGGCTTGGCGTTCGCGCTCGGTCGCGCGCGACGTGTCGGCGTCGAAACCGGCCTGCCCGGCGACTCGATCGTCTTGTGTTCGTTCGGCGACGCGTCGGCCAATCACGCGACCGCGCTCTCCGGCCTGCACGCGGCGCGCTACATCCATCGACGCGGCAGCCCGCTGCCGATCTTGTTCTTGTGCGAGGACAATCAGATCGGCATCTCGGTCGACACACCCAAGGGCTGGATCGAGGACATCTGGGGTTCGGCGCGTTTCATGCGCTACTTCCTCGCCGACGGCGACGTCGACCAAATGTGGGACGTCGCGAGCGCGGCGGTCGATGCGTGCCGCACCACCAAAGCGCCGGTCTTCTTGCACTTGCGCTGCACGCGCCTCTGGGGTCACGCGGGGAGCGATGTCGAGACGACGTATCGCACGTTGCCTGAGATCGAAGCGGTCGAAGCGACGGATCCGCTGCTCGCGAACGCGCGACGCCTGATCGCGACCGGCGCCGCGACACCGGACATGCTGCGCGCGATCGTGCGCGACACGCGCGCTCGAGTGACGGCCGCAGCCGAAGAAGCGACGCGCCGGCCGCGACTCACGACGCGCGCCGAAGTGATGGAACCGCTCGCGCCGTACGACGACGAGAAGATCCGCGCGTGCGCCGCCCAGCCGATCGATGCGGCGCGACGTGCGGAGCTGTGGAACGACGCGCTCCCCGAAGCGGCGAAGAGTCCGACGAAGCGCACGCTCGCGTCGCACGTGAACTCGGCGTTGCACGACGAGATGTTGCGCCGGCCCGAGATCCTCGTGTTCGGCGAGGACACGGGAAAAAAGGGCGGCGTGTACGCCGTCACCGCCGGACTGCAGAAGCGATTCGGGCTCGCGCGCGTGTTCGACACGTTGCTCGACGAGACCTCGATCCTAGGCATCGCGCAAGGCGCAGCACACGTCGGTTTCCTGCCCTCGCCCGAGATCCAGTACTTGGCGTACATCCACAACGCGCTCGACCAATTGCGCGGCGAGGCGTGCTCGCTCCAGTACTTCTCGAACGGCCAATTCCAGAACCCGATGGTCGTGCGCATCCAGGGCCTCGCTTACCAGAAGGGTTTCGGCGGTCACTTCCACAACGACAATTCGATCGGCGCGCTGCGCGACATCCCGGGCTTGATGATCGCCGTGCCGTCGCGCGGCGACGACGCTGCGCGCATGTTGCGCGGCGCGTTCGCGATCGCGCGTGCCTGCGGGCGCGTCGTGTGCTTCCTCGAGCCGATCGCGCTGTACCACGAGAAGGATCTGTACGCGGACGGCGACAACGGCTGGCTCTTCGATTATCCGTCGCCGCCGAGCGCGCTCTTGCCGGGCGAGCTCGGCGTGTACGGCGCGGCGAACCGCGATCTCTTGATCGTGAGCTACGCGAACGGACTGCGCCTCGCGTTGCGTGCGGCGCGCACATTGGAGCGCGAACACGCGATCAAGGCGCGCGTCGTCGACTTGCGCTGGCTCGCACCGCTCGCGTTCGACGCGCTGCGGCCGCATGCGCTCGAGTGCCGCAAGCTTCTCGTCGTCGACGAATGTCGCGCGACGGGCGCCGGCATCGCGGACTCGGTCGTCGCGCGATTCGCTGAAGAGGGGCTACCGCTGAAGATGCGATCCGTGCGCGCGGCCGACAGCTACGTTCCGCTAGGAAGCGCCACCTCCGCAGTGCTCGTCGGTGAGGACGAGATCGTGCGCACCGCGCTCGAGGTGTGCGCGTGAAGTCACTCGAGGTGTGTTCGTGAAGCGGATCGCACTGATGTGCCCCGGGCGCGGCTCGTACACCGAGAAGACGCTGCGCTCGTTGCCCGACGATCACCCGTGGGTGGCGCGAGCGGAGCAGCTGCGAGCGGAGTACGACTTGCCGTCGCTCCTCGAGCTCGACCGCGCCGAGCGCTTCAACCCGGCGATGCACCTTCTGCCGGCGAACGTCTCGCCGCTGATCTACGTCGTGTCGATGCTCGACTGCGCGGCGGCGATGGCCGAGCACGAAACCGTGTGCGTCGTCGGCAACTCGCTGGGTTGGTACACGGCGCTCGCGGTGGCCGGCGCGCTCTCGTTCGACGACGGCTTCCGTCTCGTGCAAGAGATGTCGCTCCTTCAACACGAGCACCAAGCGCGCGAGAAGAGCGGCGGACAAGTCATCGAAGCGTTGATCGACGATGCTTGGCGGCCAGTGCCCGAGCTGCGTGCGGCCGTCGCCGAAGTCATCCGCGCGTCGAATGGACGCGTGTATCCGTCGATCGATCTCGGCGGCTTGACGGTGCTCGCGGGAACCGAGGACGGCATCGCGTACCTCTTGAAGTCGCTGCCGCGCGTCAAGGTCGGCTCGAACACGTATCCGTTCCGATTGATGCAGCACGGGCCGTATCACACGCCGCTCGTGCAGGAAGTGGCCGACAAGGCACGCGCGCAGCTCGAGCGTCTGCAATTTCAACGGCCGAACGTGACCTTGATCGACGGTCGCGGCGCGCGACACACGCCATGGTCGTCAGAGCCGCGCGAGCTCATGGAGTACACGCTCGGCGCGCAGATCGTCACGCCGTACGACTTCGCGCTTTCCGTCCGCGTCGCGCTGCGCGAGTTCGCGCCGGATCACTTGGTTGCGCCGGGGCCGGGCAACACGCTCGGCGGCGTCGCGGGTCAGATTCTCATCGCGGAAGGTTGGCGCGGCATCCGCGAACGCGCGGACTTCGATCGTGTGCAGCAGAGCGACGAGCCCGTGCTCGTGTCGATGCGGCGCTGATCGTTCGCTCCGCGTACGGCCGTCGCGAGCGCGCGAGCTGGGATCACGAACCCGCCGCTCGGCGACTCACACGCGCTCGATCGTGGCGCCGACCGACGGAAGCACGATCTGCGCATCCGCCGAACGACCGAGCCCGTCGCTCGCCAGCTTGTTCAGGCGCGTCACGAGCCCCGCGGCTTCGTCGCGACGCGACAACATCACGGCCGAGCCTCCGAAACCGGCACCGGTCAGCCGCGCTCCGGCGGCACCGCAGTCACGCGCAGTCTGCACGAGCGCGTCGAGCTCCGCGCAACTCACTTGGTAGTCGACACGCAGGCTCTCGTGCGATGCGTTCATCAACACGCCGAAGCGCTTGGTGTCGCCGCGCCGCATCGCTTCGGCGGCCGCGGACACGCGCTGTCGCTCGGTGAGGAGGTGTTTCACACGCGCGTAGTGCCGCTCGTCGAGCACTTGGCCGGCCACGGCGAGGATCTCGTCTACTGAAACGCGACGCGTGAGCTCGGCGAAGCTCGTCGGCCAATCGCGAGCCGCGCGGTGACCGGCGATGTCTCGCAGCGCCGCTTGGCACTCGTGCACGCGCGCGTTGTACGCGCCCTGCGCCGCGCCCGACTTCTTCGCTTCCACACCGCTGCTCGCGACCACGAAACGCCAGTCGCCCGGAACGCGGACGTGCGTCAACCGCAGCGGCTCGAAATCGATCACGCTCGCGTGGCCGCCGACGGCGCCGAGGCAGATCGCCTGGTCCATGCCGCCGCTCTGCGTGCCGACGTAGCGTTCGCCCACCGCAGCGAGCTCCATCAGTTCTTCGCGCTCGATTGCGAGCGCATTCGCTTGCACGAGCGCGAGCACGCATGCGACGACGAGCGCAGACGACGAAGCGAGTCCTGCGGCCGCTGGTATGTCGCCGTGCACCGCACCGTCGAAACCACATGTGATTCCGTGCCGAGCGCGCAGGATCTGCGCGGCCGCCTTGGCGTAGTTTCCCCAATCGCCCGCTTCGAACGGCGCGATCGCGTCCGCGATGTCGAACTCGCGCGGCTCGAAAGCGGCGTCGACATTCACGAGGTTTACGCGCGCATCCTCGCGCGCCCGGAACAGGATGCGCACGCTGCGTTCGATCGCCATCGGAAACACCGGTAGACCGCAGTAATCCGTGTGTTCGCCGATCAAGTTCACGCGACCCGGAGCACGCACGCCGTGCGTCGGTCCACGCGAATCGAACGCACGGGCGAAGAGCCCGCGGACGGCGTCGTTCGGCCCGATTCGGTTCATGACTACGAACTTATCCGCTACACGCGCCTCGCGACCGAACAAGAAGCCCGAAAGCGTGTACACTGTCGGGCCATTCCGATCGGTTCGCGCCTCGCACGACTGCCATGAAGATCGCCAACGTCGACACCCCTGATCTCACCGATTCCGTCTTGAAGGAGCGCACCGGCAAGTCGCTCAAAGTGTGGTTCACGCTGCTCGATACCGCCGGCGGGATCGAGAAGGGTCGTCGCGAGCTCATCGACCACCTCTGGTCCGAGCACCAACTCGACGAATGGAGGGCGACGCCGATCGTCGTCGAGTACGAGCGCGAGCGCGGCTCGCTCGACA
>JANLUN010000610.1:0-2558 GCA_031363505.1 Planctomycetota bacterium
GTCAGCAAGTTGCACGGCACGGTCAGCAAGAAGCTGCTGCATCCGTTCTGGCCGCGCCTTCTCGAAGGGGAGATCCCGGTGAACTCGGTCACGAACGGCATCCACTTGCCGACGTGGACCGACCCGCAGATCAAGCGGCTCTTCTCGAACTCCGAGCGGCCGATCGAGGGCAAGGACTTCGAGCAGGTCGCGATGAAGCTCAACCCCGGTGCGTTCTGGCAGGTCAAGCAGAAGGCGAAGAAGCGCATGCTCGACGAGCTGCGCAGCGAGCTCGAGCGCAGCTTCGTCGATCGTCACGACAGCCCGTCGCTTCTGCATCGCATGCTCGACGGGCTCGACGAGAACGCGCTCTGGATCGGTTTCGCGCGTCGGTTCGCGCCGTACAAGCGCGCGCAGCTCTTGTTCCGCGACCTAGCGCGGCTCAAGGCGTTGATCTCGGTGACGGGTAAACCTGTGCGGTTCGTCTTCGCGGGCAAGGCGCACCCGAACGACAAGCTCGGCCAAGAAGTATTGAAGCGCGTCATCGAGTTCACGCGCAGCGACGACTTCATCGGCAAGGTGTTCTTCATCGAGGACTACGACATCGAGCTCGCGCGCACGCTCGTGCAGGGCGTCGACGTGTGGCTCAACAACCCGGTGCGTCCGCTCGAAGCGAGCGGCACGTCCGGCATGAAGGTCTCCGCGAACGGCGGACTCAATCTCTCCGTGCTCGACGGTTGGTGGGTCGAGGCCTACGACGGCAAGAACGGCTGGGCGATCGGCGGCGGCCGCGCGTATCCGAATCCGGAGATGCAGGACGAGCTCGACAACAATCACCTCATGCGCCTGCTCGAGGACGACGTCGTCCCGCTCTTCTTCGATCGCGGCAGCGTGGACTATCCGGCGGCGTGGATCGAACGAGTCAAGCACAACTTCGCGACGATTCCGTCGTGGTTCAACACCGACCGCATGGTCGCGGAGTATCGCGACAAGGCGTACTTGCGCCTCGGCGCGAGCTACTTCGCGCTGACTTCGGATCGCAACGCGCTCACGTGCGCGCTGGCTCAACGCCACGCGCAAGTGCGCAAGGGCTTCTCCGACGTGCGCATCGTCTCGGCTCACGTCGCCGACCTGTCGGGCATCCTCGTCGGCGATCTCGTCGACGTCCGTGTCGAGGTCGAGCTCGGTCCGCTCTCGCCCGACGACGTGACGGTCGAGCTCGTGCTCGGACACACGAACGGCGGTCGCGACTTGCACAACCGCGTCGTCGTGGCGCTCGATCCGGCGCTCACGGGCTCGGTCTCGTCCGGTGAATCGAGTCGCTCCTCGCTGCACGTCTTCGAAGGCAGCCACCGCGTCGAGCGCTCGGGCAGCTTCGGCTACGGCATCCGGGTGAGCGCGCGCGCGGCGAGCGATCTCGACCTCGCGCTCAAAGACTTGGTTCTCTGGGCGTGAGCGGAGACGGGGCCAAGGTACGAACGAGCGCGTTCGGCGCGCTCGGAAGAGTAAGTATCGGCGGCGTCGCGCTGTCGCAGTTCGCGATCGTGCTCACGCTGTGCGCGTTCGCGGGACTTGTCGCGCTGTCCGCGCTGTCCGCGACCGCGCGCATCTTCTGGATGGGCGAGCTCGCGGCCAACTTGCGCTGGCAACAGGGTGTGGCCTGCTTGCTCGTCGCGTGCGTGCTGTTCGGATTGCGACGTCGACGACTGGGAGCGGTCGCGCTGGCGCTGAGCGCCGTTCACGTCGTGCCGGCCCTCTCGCTCCAGCTTCCGCCGGACGAGATCCCGAAGCCGCGCGGTCCCGAGCTCGTCGTCGCTTCCTCGAACCTGTGGTACTGCAACCGCGACGAGGAACGGCTGCGCGCGTGGCTCGAGTCCGACGCGCCGGACGTGATCGCGTTCTCCGAGGTCAGCGGCTTCTGGACACAGGCGCTGATCCGGCAGCTCGATCTGTATCCGCACCAGGTCATCTCGCCGTCGCCGGACCTCGGGCCCGCGGTCGCGGCACTCCGCGCGGAGCTCGAGCACGAATCGCCCGAGATCCTCTCGCCGCACGAGTCGAAGTGGGGGCTCGCGCTCCTTTCGCGCTACCCGCTCGACGAAGTGCGCGTGCACGACGAGCCCGGTTGCCCCGACGCGTACATCGAAGCCGACGTGCTCGTGAAGGGCGCGCGCGTGCAAGTGATCGCGATGCACCCTGAGCGGCCCGGCTATCCGCCGCGCACGGAGCAACGGAACGCGGCACTCGAATACGTCGCGACGCGGACGCAGTGGCGCGAGGACGCGATCGTGCTCGGCGATCTGAACGTCACGGTCTACTCACCGGCGTACGCGGATTTCATCGAGCGCGCCGGCCTCGCCGATTCACGGCAAGGCTTCGGCCGGATGCCGACGTGGAATCCGCCGCTCGAGCTACCGGGCCGGTGGCTCGACATCGACCACATCCTCGTGCGGCCGGGGATCGCGGTCATCGATCGATGGGTCGGGCCGGACATCGGCAGCGATCACTTGCCGGTGATGGCGCGTGTTCGCGTGAAGCGCGATCCGGTCGTGCGGTGAAACGCGCACGACGGGCAGCGC
>JANLUN010000668.1:0-12345 GCA_031363505.1 Planctomycetota bacterium
GCCCGACCCCGGACCCTTCACGCGGACTTCGATTTCTTTCAGCCCGAACTTGGCCGCCCGTTCGGCACAGGTTTCGGCCGCGCGCTGCGCCGCGAACGGCGTGCTCTTGCGCGTGCCCTTGAACCCGACCGTTCCGGCCGAACCCGTGCAGACGACTTCGCCGCGTCCCGTCGTGATGGTGACGAGCGTGTTGTTGAAGGACGCCTTGACGTGCACGACGCCCTTCGACTCCACCTTCTTGGCCTTCTTGGCCTTGACTGCTTTGGTCATGGACTACTTCATTCCCTTCACGGACTTCTTGCCGGCGACCGTCTTGCGCGGACCCTTGCGTGTGCGCGCATTGGTGCGCGTGCGCTGACCGCGCACCGGAAGACCGCGGCGATGGCGCGAGCCACGATGGCAACCGATGTCGCGCAGCCGGCCGATCGCGGCCGCGACTTGACGGCGCAACTGACCTTCGACGGAGAATTCCTTCTGAACGTAATTCGCGAGGGTCGTGAGCTGCTCCTCGGTCAAGTCGCGGGCCTTCATGCCCGGATCGAGACCGAGAGCGGTGCACACCTTCGCAGACGTCGGACGGCCGACGCCATAGATGTACGTCAGTGCGATCTCGAGTCGCTTGTTGTTGGGTATGTCTACACCGATGACGCGCGGCATGTGGTTTGTTTCCTAGCGGACTTCGCTGGTTCCTGTTCCTGTGTGTGCTCAGCCACCTTGACGCTGCTTGTGTCTCGTGTCGCTGCAGATGACGCGGACGACACCTCGGCGACGCACGATCTTGCACTTGGCGCACATGCGCCGGACGCTGCTTCGGACCTTCATCTCGTTCCTCTCGTACGCCGCTCTCCGCGGCAGATGATGCGTCCCTTCGTCAGATCGTAGGGCGACATCTCGACGGTGATCTTGTCTCCGGGAAGGATGCGGATGTAGTGCATGCGCATCTTGCCGCTCACGTGCGCCAGAATCTCGTGACCCGACTCGAGCTTCGCGCGAAAGCGCGCGTTGGGGAGTGCTTCGGTCACGAGCGCCTCGACGGTGATCGGCTCTTCCTTCGCCATCAGCTCGCCCTCCGGCGGGAGGCGACCTGCTTGAGCGCCTGAAACACGGCGTCCGGCGAAAGTCCGCCGTCCACTTCGTCGAGCAGTCCGCGCGAGCGGTAGAACTGCTCGAGCGGCTCGGTTTGCTCGTGGTACACGGCGAGGCGCTTCTGAACGGTGGCCGGAGCGTCGTCCGTGCGTTGAGCGAGCTCGCCCCCACACTTGTCGCAACGGCCCGCGGACTTCGGCGGTGCCGTCTTCACGTGGTGGATGTTGCCGCACTTCTCGCACGTACGTCGTCCGGACAGCCGATCGACGATCGCGGTGTCCGCGACGGCGAGGTTGATCGCCTGAACTTTCGCAGCCGTGCCGAGCCGGCGCTCGAGCGCGTCCGCTTGCGGCAGCGTGCGCGGAAACCCATCGAGCAGGTATCCGCCTGTGCAATCCGGCCGCGACACGCGATCGAAGAGCATGTCGAGCACCAAGTCGTCCGGTACGAGGCGGCCCGAGTCCATGAACTCTTGAACGCGAGCGCCGAGCGGCGTTCCCTGCGCGCGATTCTCGCGGAACAGGTCGCCGGTCGAGACATGAGGAAGCCCGAGCTCGCGCGAAAGCCGCACGGCCTGCGTTCCTTTTCCCGCACCTGGCGGCCCGAGCAAGATCACGACGCGCGCCATGGTTACGGGCTCACACTCTCGCCGCCGCGGGTCCAGTTCGGTCCCGAAGACTTCATGAACCCGTCGTAGTTGCGCATCACGAGCTGTGCGTTCAAACGGTCTACGAGCTCGAGCGCGACTCCGACGACGATCAGTACGGACGTGCCGCCGAGGAAATAGCGCATGTCTTGCGGCAGCGCAGTCCCCTGGGTCACGAACGCCGGAGCGATCGCGATCACGGACAGGAACGCGGCTCCCGCGAGGGTAATGCGCGTCAGGCTGGCGGAGAGATACTCGGCCGTGCGCGCGCCGGGACGGATCCCGGGGATGAACGAGCCGTGTTCGCGCAAGTTGTCAGCGATCTCGTTCGGCTGGAACATCAGCCGGTTCCAGAAGAAGCAGAAGAAGAACACGAGCGCCATGTACAGCGTCACGTGCACAAAGCCGGTCGGCGTGCTGAAGATCGTGCGCAGGTCGGTGAGACCTAGCAGTTGGAACAGCACGGCCGGCACGACGAAGATCACGGAGGCGAATACGATCGGCATGACGCCGGCCATGTTGACCTTGAGCGGCAGGTAGTGGCGCTGTCCGCCGTAGACGCGGCGGCCGCGCGTGAGTCGCGCGTATTGGATCGGAACACGGCGGGCGCCCTTGTGGATGAACACCACGAGGAGCACGGTCACGAACCAGATCGCGGCCAGGAAGAGCAGCGTCTGCCAGAACTCCTCCGTGCCGATGATGAGCGACATCGCGTACGGAATGCGCGCGACGATGCCCGCCATGATGATGAGCGAAGCGCCGTTGCCGACGCCGAACTCGGTGATGAGCTCACCGATCCACATGACGAGCACGGCCCCCGCGACCAGCGACAACACGACGACGAGCCCGAGGAGCAGCGTGTGAGCGCGCATGCTGGGCGTGATCATCTGCGTGTTCGCGAGGAACACGCTCGAGTAGATGAAGATCGCCTGCAGGATCGCGATGGGAATAGACGCGAGCCGCGTCCACTGATTGATCTTCTTCTGACCGGACGCGCCTTCCTTCTGAATCGCTTCGATCGTCGGCGACACCTTGCCGAGCATCGAGAAGATGATCGACGCCGAGATGTAGGGCATGATCCCGAGCGCGAAGATCGTCGTTTGTCCGATCGCGCCGCCCGAGAACGCGCTCACGAGGCCGAACAGCGATCCCTGGTCCGTTTGGCTGACCAGGAACTCGGGGCTCATCCCAGGGATCGGCACGTGATGGCCGAACCGGTACGCGAGCAGGAGCCCGAGCGTGGTCACGATCTTCTGTCGTGTCTCCGGGATCCGAAAGAGCTGTAGGAAGGAGTTCTGCACGCGTGTCCGTTAGGGGGCGTTGCCGCCGCTAGGCCGTTGCCGCGGCCTTCTCGCGGCCTTGCTCATCGAGCTCGACGACGGTGCCGCCGACCTTCTGGATCTTCTCCACCGCGCTCTTCGAGAACTTCTGCGCGCGCACGGTCAGCTTGCGCTTGAGCTCGCCGCTGCCGAGCACCTTGAAGAGCTTCGTCACGGGGCTCGTAAGTCCGCGCGCGAGCACGGAGTCGAGATCGACGGTCGCGCCGTCGTCGAACACGTCGAGCTCGTCGACGTTGAGAATGGTGTAGTCCGTACGGAAGCGCGCGTTGGTGAAGCCGCGCTTCGGCACGCGACGGTAGATCGGCATCTGACCGCCTTCGTAACCCGGACGACGGCGTGCGCCCGAGCGCTGGCCCCAGCCCTTGTGTCCGCGGCCGGCGGTCTTGCCCAGGCCCGAGCCGGGGCCGCGCGCGATGCGCTTGCGCGTCGCGTACTTCGTGCCCTTGCTAGTGACCGTCTTGAAGTCCATGTGTGTGTCCCGTTCCTTTGCGGTGTTCGTTCGCGGCGACTGCTCAGACTTGGACGCCGCGCAGCTTCGACACCGCCTCGGCGGTGCGCAGCTTGGAGAGCGCGTGGAGCGACGCCTTGACGAGGTTGATCGGGTTCGTCGATCCGTACGACTTGGTCAGGATGTCCTTGATGCCCGACATCTCCGCGACAGCGCGGACCGACTGACACGCGATCAGACCCGTGCCCGGCGAAGCCGGCATCATGCGCACCATCGAGCCGCAGAAAAAGCCTTCGACTTCGTGCGGAATCGTGCCGGCCTGCGTCAGCGGAACGCGCATCAGGTGCTTCCGTCCGTCCTTGCCCGCCTTCTCGATGGCGCCCGGAACTTGGCGCGCCTTTCCGAAGCCGTAGCCGACGACGCCGGCCTTGTTGCCGACGACGGAGAGCGCCGAGAACGAGAAGCGACGGCCGCCCTTCACCACCGCGGCGGAGCGATTCACCTTCACGAGCGTCTCGGCCATGTTCGGCATTTCGCCGGACTCGATGCCGTCTAGATAAGGAAGTCGATGTTTCATGTGTGCTGTGGTCTCAAAGGATTACGCGCGGATCAGAACTTCAATCCACCCGCGCGCGCGGCGTCGGCGAGCGCCTTGACGCGTCCGTGGTAGCGCGTGGCTCCGCGGTCGAATACCACCGCTTGCAGGCCTGCTTCGCGCGCCTTGCGCGCGATCTCGCCCCCGATGATCGCGGCGCGCTGGGTCTTGGTCTTGCCTTTCAACTGATCGCCGAGCGACTTCGCGGTCGTCGTCGCATGCGCGATCGTGCGGCCCGTGCTGTCGTCGATCACTTGCGCGGCGATGTGTTTCAACGAGCGCGACACGGAGAGTCGCGGCAACGTCGAGTCGCGCTTCAAACGCGAACGCACAGCCATCGCACGCCGGTCGGCGCGTTTCGTTTTGATGAGTACGGATCGCATGGTTCTCGCTAGCTCCCGAAGCTCTTGCCGGCCTTGCGCTTGACGACCTCGCCCTCGTACCGAATGCCCTTGCCCTTGTAGGGCTCCGGCGGGCGGCGCTTGCGGATCGTCGCGGCCGTGTTGCCGACGGCTTGCCGATCCGGGCCGGTGATGATGATGCTGGTCGGACTCGGCGTCGCGATCGTCACGTTCTTCGGCATCTCGATCACGACCGGCTTGTTGAAGCCGATGTTCAGCGTGACCTTCTTGCCGGCCGCGGCCGCGTTCCAACCGACGCCTTGGATCTCGAGACGTTTCTCGAATCCCTTGTGCACGCCCTCGACCATGTTGTTGATGAGGGCGCGCGTCAACCCGTGATATGCACGCGTCGCGCGCGCTTCTCCACCGGGTTTCGTGCTGACCTGAACGGTCTGCTTGTCGACGGTGACGTCGACTTCGGGGCGGAGCGTGATCGCGAGCTCACCCTTCGGTCCCTTGACGACCACTTGGCCGCCAGCCTTCTTCTCGAGGCTGACGCCCGTGGGCATCTCGACCGGCTGTTTTCCAATGCGCGACATGTCAATAGACCTTGCAGAGGACTTCGCCGCCGACGTTCGCTTCGCGCGCGGCGCGATCCGAGAGAACACCCTTGGGAGTCGAGACGATCTGGATGCCCATTCCGCGCAACACGGGAGCGAGCTCCTTCGCGCCGGCGTACACGCGGCGTCCGGGCTTGCTGACGCGGTCGATCGCGCGGATCACGCTCTCTCCGTCGTCGCCGTACTTGAGCGAGATCGACAGCACGCTAGCAGGCTTGCTCGGTTCGACCTTGTAGTCGCTGATGAAGCCTTCGGTCTTGAGGATCTCGGCGATCCCCACTTTCAAAGTCGAAGCCGGCATGCGCAGCGACTTCGAGCGGTTCGTGTTGGCGTTGCGGATGCGCGTCACCATGTCGGCGATCGGGTCGGTCATCATGATCGGAGGCTCCTTACCACGACGCCTTGCGCATGCCCGGGATCTCGCCCAGGTGCGCACGTTCGCGGAGACAGATGCGGCAAATGCCAAACTTGCGGTAGACGGCGCGCTGACGGCCGCACATCGAGCAACGCGTGTATCCACGCGTCTTGAACTTGGGTGTGCGCTTGCACTTGGCGATCCAGGACAGCTTGGCCATGGCTCAGGATTGCTCCGCTTTCTTGGCTTGCTTGCCGCGCGCCTCGCGCACTTGGAACGGAAGGCCGAGCTCCTTCAGGAGTTCGTAGCCTTGCTCGTCGCTGCCCGCGGTGGTGACGAAGGTGATGTCCATGCCCTGCGTGAACTCGACTTTGTCGAAGTCGATCTCGGGGAAGACGGTTTGCTCGGAGAGACCGAGCGAGTAGTTGCCGCGGCCGTCGAGCTTGTCCTTGATGCCGCGGAAGTCGCGGATACGCGGGAGGACGACCGTGATGAGGCGGTCGGCGAACTCCCACATGCGCGCGCGGCGGAGCGTCACGGCGCAGCCGATCGGCATGCCTTCGCGCAGCTTGAAGTTCGCGATCGACGCGCGCGCCTTGCGCACGGTCGGGCGCTGGCCGGCGATCATCGACATCTCCTTGACCGCGGTCTCGACGCGACCTTTGTTCTCCACGGCGCCCTTGACGCCCATGTTGATCACGATCTTGCTGAGCCGAGGCACAGCCATGTCGTTTTCGATCGCGAAGCGCTCGCGCAGTCGCGGCTTCACTTCCTTGTCGTACTTCTCTTTCAGCCGTGCCATGTGCGCTCGCTCACTTCTTGCTGGCCTTCGCCGGCTTCTTCTTCGTGGCCGCGTCGGCGGATTCCGCCTTCACCGCCGACTTCTTTGCCTGGGTTGCCTTGGCGGGCTGGCCCGTGCCCTCCGCCCGCTGCCGACTGCCCTTGCCGGACTTGGCGTCGACGTGCATCACGTTGCTCACGTGGATCGACGACTCGTTCTGGACGCGCTCGCCCTTCGGGTTCTGCTGGCTCGGCTTCTTGTGACGCCAGCGCAGATTGATGCCTTCGACGATGACGCGTTGGCGTTCCGGAAACGCTTCGCGGATCAATCCCTGCTTGCCCTTGTCGTTGCCCGAGATCACGAGCACGCGGTCGCCCTTCTTCACGTGCATCAGACGACCTCCTGTGCGAGCGAGATGATCTTCATGAAGTTGCGTTCACGGAGCTCGCGCGCGACGGCGCCGAAGATGCGCGTGCCGCGCGGGTTGCCTTCGCCGTCGACGAGCACGAGCGCGTTCTGATCGAAGCGCACGTACGAACCGTCGGAGCGGCGCGTGTTCTTCTTCACGCGGACGATGACGCCCTTCGCGACCGTGCCCTGCTTCACCTCGGAACCGGGCATCGACTTCTTCACCGAGACGACGATGACGTCACCGAGTCCGGCGTACCGCCGGTGCGTTCCGCCCAGCACCTTGATGCACTGGACGAGCTTCGCGCCGGTGTTGTCGGCGACGTCGAGGAAGGTCTGCATTTGGATCACGACAAACCTCCGATGTCCTTCGTGACGTCGACCGCGTCGACCTGCTTCGACTTCTCGATCACGCGCACGAGGAGCCAGCGCTTGAGGCGGCTCATGGGCCGGCAGGCCATGATCTCGACGCGGTCACCCGTGTGGGCTTCGCCCTTCTCGTCGTGTGCGTGGTAGCGCGCGGCCTTGCGCACGTACTTCTTGTACTTCGCGTGCTTGTACGTCCGCTCGACGAGCACGGTGATCGTCTTCGACATCTTGTCGCTGACGACCGTCCCCTCGATCCGGCGACGCTCTGTTCTCGTGACTGTCATGGCTCAGCGCGGCTCCTGTCCACGGACGGCTGTCGCGCGCTCGTGGAGGATGGTGTTGATGCGCGCGATCGTGCGCCGCAATTTTCGGATCTGAGCCGGGCTCGGCACGCTCTGCGTCGCTGACTTGAAGCGCATGTCGAACAGCTCCTTCTTGGACTTGCCGAGCTCGTACTCGAGCTCGCTCTTCGTCTTGCTCTTGATCTCGTCGATGTTCATCGCTCGTGCGTCCTTCGCTCAGCTCGTCGGCAAGCGACGGATCATCTTGACCTTGATGGGCATCTTGTGAGCCACGCGGTTGAACGCGACCTTGGCCTTCTCCTCGGTCAAACCACCGAGTTCGTAGAGCACGGTGCCGGGCTTCACCTCGGCGGCCCAGAACTCGACTTCACCCTTCCCCTTGCCCATGCGCGTCTCGGCGGGTTTCGACGAGATCGGCTTGTGCGGGAAGATGCGAATCCAGACGCGCGCCTGACCGTCGGTCGCACGGCTGGCAGCGATGCGGCCCGCTTCGATTTGCCGGCCGCTGAGCCAGGCGTAGTCGAGCGATTGCAGGCCGAAGTCGCCGAACGCGACGCGGTTGCCGCGCGTGGCGATGCCCTTCAAACGACCACGGTGGACTTTGCGGAACTTCGTCCGTTTAGGCATCAACGACATTGCGTGCCTCCCTGTCTCGGCTCGGGCCGCGGTTGAAGCGCGGACGTTCTTGGCGACCGGCGCTGGCTTGCGCAGCCTTCGCGTCGACCATCTTCCCGCGCTCGATGTCGCCCTTGTAGATCCACACCTTCACACCGATGATCCCGTAGCTCGTGCGCGCGAGCGCGGTGCCGTAGTCGATGTTGGCTTGCAGCGTCGACAGCGGAACACGACCTTCGCGCTCCTTCGCCTGGCGCGCCATTTCGCCGCCACCCAATCGGCCGTTGAGCTCGACCTTCACGCCCTTCGCGCCGGCTTGCATGGTCGTCTGCAGCGCGCGCTTCATCGCGCGGCGGAACGCCATGCGCTTCTCGAGCGCTTCGGCGACAACCTCGGCGACGAGCTTCGACTCCAGCTCGGGACGCTTCACTTCGTGCAGCGTCAGGTGGCACGTCATGCCCGTGATCTTCTGCAGCTCTTGCTTCAGTTGATCGACGCGCACGCCCTTGCGTCCGACGAGCACGCCGGGCCGCGCGGTGAAGATGATCGCGTTGACCGCTTCGGTCGTGCGCTCGATCTCGATCCGCGGGATGCCGGCGGAGCCGAACTCCTTCGAGATGTGCTTGCGGATCAGGAAGTCCTGCAGCAGGAACTTGCCGAAATCCTTCTTGCCGCCGTACCAGCGCGAGCGCCAGGGCTCGATGGTCGCGATGCGGAAGCCGGTCGGGTGGATCTTCTGTCCCATGTGTGGTCCTAGGGCTGTGCCCTAGGCTTTCCGTTCCTTCTTCGCTTCAGCCTTGGGCGTCTTCGCTTCCGCTTTCGGTGCCTTCGCCTTGCGCGACTTCGCTTTGGGCTTCGGCTCTTCCGGTGCTTCTTCCACTTCCCGCACCTTCACGGTCAGGTGGCTGAGCCGCTTCGAGAACGGCATCGCGCGACCTTGCGGACCCGGCCGGAAGCGCATGCGGTCGTTGAGCAGCGGGCCGTCGTCGGCGCGGCACTCGTGGATGTACAGACGGTTGATGTTGACGTTCTCGTCCAGGCTCGCGTTCGCGACGGCCGAACGAACGACCTTCAAATAGAACGTGGCTCCACGCTGCGGCGCGAACTGCAGGAGCTCGAGCGCCTGGTTCACGGATCGCCCGCGGATCAGGTTGGCGACATAACGCGCCTTGCGCGCGGTGATGCGCGCGAAGCGGTGGCGTGCGGTGAATTCGGCTACGTCGTTCATTCCTCCGCCCCCGGCTTCGCGATTTCTTTCTTGTTCGTGTGACCGCGGAACACGCGCGTCGGCGAGAACTCGCCGAGCTTGTGACCGACCATGTCCTCGGTGACGACCACCTTCACGTGCTGCTTGCCGTTGTGGACCATGAACGTGTGCCCGATGAAGTCGGGGGGAATCGTGCTCGCGCGCGACCACGTCTTGATCGGGTTGCGCGTCCCCTTCTTGATCTCGTTCGCGACCTTCTTCGCCAGGTGCTCGGCGATGAACGGTCCTTTCTTCGTGCTACGGCTCATCAGTGAGATCCCTTCTTCCGGCGCCGAAGGATGAACTTGTTCGTCGGGTTGTTGCGGCGGCGCGTCTTGCCGCCCTTCGCGAGCACGCCCGACGGCGAGCACGGATGCCGGCCGCCCGCCGTGCGTCCTTCACCGCCGCCCATCGGGTGGTCGACCGGGTTCTGCGCGGTGCCGCGCACTTCCGGACGGCGCCCGAGGTGACGCTTGCGACCGGCCTTGCCGAGGCTGACGTTCTGGTGGTCGGTGTTGCCGACGCGACCGACGGTCGCGCGGCACGTGACGTTGACCTTGCGCAACTCGCCCGAGCTGAGGAGCACGATCGCGTAGTCGCCTTCGCGCGCCAGGAGCTGCGCCTGCGAACCCGCCGAACGGCAGATCTGTCCGCCGCGTCCAGGCGAGAGCTCGATGTTGTGGATCTCGAGTCCGACCGGGATGTCGCCGAGCACGAGCGTGTTCCCGAGCAGCGGCTCAGCGCCGTGACCCGAGAAAAGCGTGGTTCCGACCGACAGTCCGAGCGGCGCGATGATGTAGCGCTTCTCGCCGTCGGCGTAGTGCAGGAGCGCGATGTTCGCCGAGCGGTTGGGGTCGTACTCGATCGTGGCAACGCGCGCCGGCACCGCGTCCTTGTTCCGCTTGAAATCAATCATGCGGTACATGCGCTTGTTGCCGCCGCCGCGCCGCCGCGACGTCTGGTGGCCGTGGTTGTTACGGCCGCCGGTCTTGCGATTCGGCAGGAGCAGGCTCTTCTCCGGCACGGTCGACGTGATCTCGGCGTAGTCGAGCACGCTGCCGGCGCGGCGGCCGGGCGATGTCGGGCGGTAGGTCTTGATTCCCATGGTGGTGTGGGGGCGTGTGCGGTCGTGTGCTCGGGGTCGGTGACTACAAGATCTCGATCGTGTCGCCTTCGCGCAGCGTGACGAGGGCCTTCTTCCAGTCCGGCGTCTGGCCCGCGGTGTAGCCGCGGCGGCGCGTCTTGCCGCCGACGCGCATCGTGTTCACCGCGCTGACCTTCACCTTGAAGAGCGTCTCGACGGCTTGGCGGATCTCCACCTTGTTCGCGTTGCACGGAACGCGGAAGTGGTACGCGTTGCGATCCGCCGTGTCGTCCGTGCCCTTCTCGGTGATGACCGGCTGCCGAATGATTTGGTACAGGCGATCGACGTTCGTCACGCGGCACCTTCCTTGATCTGCGCTCCGACGCGGCGAGCGAGCGAGTCGAGCGCTTCCTTCTCGGCCACGACGAGCCCGCCCATCACGACGTCGTGCGCGCAGAGTTCGTTCGCGGTGCGCACCGTGACGCCGGGGAAGTTCCGGCACGATTTCCACAGCGCTTCGTTCGACTCGTTCAGCACGAACAGCGCGCGCTTCGGAGCGCCGAGATCCGCGAGCATCTTGCGCGTGGTCTTGGCCGACGGAACGGTGAGGCTCGGCATTTCGGCGACGACGAGTTCCGCGTCGGCGATCTTGCCCGCGATCGCCGTTCGCAGCGCAACTCGGCGCGCTTTCGCCGGCATGTGGTAGCTGTAGTCGCGCGGCTGGGGACCGAACACCGTGCCGCCACCGCGCCAGATCGGCGACTTGCGGTCGCCCGCGCGCGCGCGTCCGGTGTGCTTCTGCTTCCACGGCTTCTTGCCGGAGCCGGCGACCTCCGAGCGGCCCTTCGTCTTCACCGTTCCTTGGCGCTGATTCGCCTGGAACATGACGACGGCATCCTTCAGCGTTCGGTAGAGCACCTTCTCGCCGAACGGCGCGGTGTCGAGCTCGACCTCTGCGAGCTTGCCGGATTTGTAGCTCTTCACCTTCACGACGAGGCCTTCGCTTTCTTGACGCCCGTGCGCGCGGTGCGCACTTGGACGAAGCCGTTGTTCGGGCCGGGCACAGCGCCCTTCAGGAACACGAGATTCCGGCCCGCGTCGACGCGCATCACTTCGAGGTTCTTCGTGGTGTGGCGCGAGTTGCCGTAGTGACCGCCGAGGCGCTTGCCCTTGATGACCTTGCCGATGCGCTTGCTGGCCAGCGAGCCCGGGTCACGCACGTTCATGCATCCGTGCGTCTCCGGACCGCGGCTGAAGCCGTGGCGCTTGATCGTTCCAGCGAAACCGCGGCCCTTCATCGTGCCCGTCACGTCGACGAGGTCGCCGGCGTTGAACACGTCCGCTTTCACGGTCGCGCCCGTGGCGACGGTCGCGGGCGCGGCGAGCCGCTCCTCGCGCATGAAGCGCTTCGGCGCGGTGTCGCACTTCTTGAAGTGTCCCTGCTGGGGCTTCGCGCAGCGCTTGTCGGAGATGTCCTCGAACCCGAGCTGAATCGCGTCGTATCCGTCGTTCTCGCGCGTGCGCACTTGCGTGACGACGCACGGACCGACTTCGACCACGGTCACTCCCGTGACCGTGCCGTCGTCGGCAAACAGCTGAGTCATTCCGCGTTTGCGTCCAAGTATGAGCGACATGGTTTCTGGTGCTGGCTGATCGGATCGCCGGTTCGACACCTGTCCGGCGTGGACAAGCATCGAGCGGCTGGTTGGGTCGAACGATTCGGCTCGGGGGGGAACCTGAGAGAGAGGACCGCGCCCGCGCGCAGCATGTGATCGTGACGAGGTCGGAGAAGGCGCGCGGTTCGTGTTCGGGAGAAAGAGCTGCGGGTTGCGTGTGAAGGTCGAGCTCGAGCGCGACGACCTTCTCGTCCCACGCGGCGATCGCGTCGCCGCGCTCAAGGCGGGTTCAGGCCTTGATGCGGATGTCCACGCCCGCAGGCATGTTGAGGCTGCTCAGAGCGTCGACCGTCTGACTGGTCGGCTCCGATATGTAGATGAGTCGTTTGTGCGTCCGGATCTCGAACTGCTCGCGCGACTTCTTGTCGACGTGCGGTCCGCGAAGGACGGTGTAGCGAGAAATGTGAGTGGGGAGCGGGATCGGACCCGCAAC
>JANLUN010000697.1:0-10758 GCA_031363505.1 Planctomycetota bacterium
GGCGGTCTTGACGAGCGCGCTCACTCCACCGACGAGGCTCTGCGGTGGCGGCGTGAGAACCAGGCTCGTGATGCCCGCAGCGAGCGCTCGCGAGAAGTCCTCGTGCCGAGGATCGAAAACGAGCGCGAGGTCCATGTCGGCCATCACCGGACGCGTCGTGTCGCGCAGAGAATCCGGCGCACCCGAGTAGCCGTGCATCGCAATCATGCCGGCGGTTGCGACGCCAACGTGCTCGCGCACGGTTACACCCGCCGGGATCTCGACATCCGTCCCGACGGCGCGAATCGCATGGCCCTCGATCAGGATCACGCCCTTGTCGATCGAACGGCCGTCGCCGAGCCAGATCTTGTCGGCGCGAATCGCGAGGACGGGCGCGCGCGCCGCAGGCGACGACGACGCAGCCGGATTGCGAGACGCGACCGGAGGTGCGGTCAGTGCGGGAACCAGAAGAAACGCAGCGATCATCGATTCACTCCTTCGGGCTGACCACCAGCCGACCACCGGAGATGACGAAGCGCACGTTCGCGGTCCCGGAGAGAGGCTCGCCTTCGAGAACGAGCAGCTCAGCGTCTTTGCCGCGTTCGATGCTGCCCAGACGATCGGCGACGTCGAGGTAGCGCGCCGCGCCAAGGGTCAGCGCTTCGAATGCTTTCTCGCGCTCCAGTCCGTTGCCCACGACGAGCGTGGCGAGCAACGGTAGGTCGCGACTCGCGCTCGCGTCGTGGCCACCGGTTCCGAGCAGCACGGTGACACCCGCCTTCGACAATCGGCCCGCCAACGAAAGATCGCTGCCTTCGAGTTCGTCGAGCTGACCGCGGTCGTCGAGCTCCGGCCACACGAGCACCGGGATGTGGCGCGCGACGAGATCCGATGCGCACGAGAGCGCCTCGGTGCCGCCGGCGAGGATCAAGCGCAAGCGATCGAATCGCGCGCTCCCCGCGAGGAGCGCGCGGATCTCGGCCGCGCGGTGGACGTGCACGATGAGCGACATCTCGCCATTCGCGACGCGCGCGAGAACCTCGTTGTCCTCGTCGAAGCGCGGCGGCTGCGGCTTCTTGTCCTCTTGGTACTTCTTCTCCTTGAACTCTTTGTTCTTCTCCTTGGCGTCCTTCTCTTCTTTCTCCCGGTCCTTCTTGGCCTTCTTGAAGTCTTTCTCGAGCTCGACTTCCTTCTCGGCGATCTTCTTCTGCCAGGCCTCGAACTCGTGTTTGTACTCGACCTTCGCTTGGAGGTAGTTCCGGCCGTTCTCGAGCGCTCCGATCAATCGATCGAGCTCCGCGACGCGATCGAACGGGTCCACGGCCTTCGAGCCGGAGATCGACACGAAGAACTGATCGCCGTCCTGCTCCACCGACATCTGCTGCGGTGACGCATTCGCGCTGAGCCCAACGCTCATCGAGACATTCGCATCGGAAAGGACGATGGCCGCATCGGACGAGAGATTCGGCGCGAGCCGGACCACCGCTCCGATGCCGCCGATGCGCGAGCTCGATCCGACTTGAAGCCGCGCGCACGTGACACCGGCCGCCAGCGCTTCCTCACGCAGATTTCGTGAGGCGTAGAAGTCGATGCCATCGACGGTGCGGGTTGCTGCGCTGGTCGAGCCGTCACCCAGCGCGTCTTCGGACATGCCGAGAGCGCTCCATGGATCCAAGAACGCCGAGCACACGACCTCGCCTTCGATCTCGCGCGCACCCTCGGGCTTCGTGAGCTCGCGTCCGACCGCGATGATTTTTCCGCCTCGGACGATCACCGCTGCGTTCTCGAGCGACTCACCCGGCCGCGTGATCACGCGCTTGGCGCGAATGAAGTAGAGGCCCGTGTCGTCCGTCGAGGGACTACTGCTGCCCTGACCGTCACCTGCGGCGGCAGGATGAGCCTCTGCGGTCGCAGCCAGCGCGACGACGCACGTGAGCGCGCCGAGAACGTGCCCGATCGGTGGGCGGCCGAGTTGAATCATGGGGTTGTGCACCGAGAGACTGGATCGACGTGATTCCGGAGCGCGGCCGCCAAAGCGGCACCTGGTCACGCAGGTCGTACGAGGTGGCGGGTCGCGCATCATAGGAGAGTCGCGGCCGAGCTGGCTATCGCCGAACAGCCTTAGCTCTTTATCCGCATGAACTTACGGTCAGCTTACCGAGGTTCAGGTACCACCTGCCGCCCTCCTGGGGTGCATCGGCAAGCGTCCCGAAATCGAGACGGATGGTGGATTTCTGGATTCGCCACCCGCCTGGAGTCGGCTAGGGCGCGCAATGCCCGGATCCCAAAGACGAGCGCTGCACCCGCTGCTGCTGGAGCGTGGATATTGGCGCAATCGATTGCAGGTGCTCAAGTTGGCCCGGCCTTCGGTCCTGCTCGTCCCGCGACCTGAACTTTCCACAGCCGCGATCGAGGTCGACGAATTCCGCATCCGGGCGCACGACGGTATCCGACTGTTCGGTCTGCGGGCGCAATGCCGCCAGCGCTCGACGCCGACCGCGATTCGGATACGTGTCGTGGGACCCTGCGAGCTACCGCAGATCGACGCGGCTGCGCTCGACGGTGGGACGCGTGAGTTCGTCCTGCAGCTGCCCGCCGGTCGACGGCTCGAGGATCGCGTGCTCGACGTCCTTCGGGTCTGTCAGCTCGCGTCGAGCGATGGTTCGGACGGCACAAGTCGAGTCCGCCTCGTCGCGACGGATCACGATCACGAACCGGACGAGTTCTTGATCGCCTCTCAGTTGCTCGCGAAAGACATCGAGGACTGAATCGGGACGTCACTCTCCCGGGCTCGTCAGGAACCCAACCGAGCCACCAATTGAGGGACAGAGTTCGCGAGGACGTCCCCAAACCGCTGCGCTGCTTGACGTCCCGCTTCGAGCACTTCCGCGTGCGAGAGTGGGCGATCCGAGATGCCGGCGGCGTGATTCGTGATGCAGGAGACCGCTGCGACACGCATCCCCGACGCATGCGCGGCGAGCGCCTCCGCGATCGTGCTCATCCCCACGGCGGATGCGCCCATCCGGCGGAGCTCGTGGATCTCCGCGGGCGTTTCGTAGCTCGGCCCGCGCAGTCCGGCGTAGACGCCCTCGTAGAGCGGCACGCCCGCGTCTCTTGCGCCCTGCACCAACGCCGCGCCCAACTCGACATCGTAGGGCGTCGCTGAGCCGCGCTCGCTGGAGCGGAGCGGCGTCTCGCCCTGGAGATTGATGTGGTCGGTGACGCGCATCAACGACCCGACCGGCCACTCGCGGTGCAATCCGCCCGCCGCGTTTGTCAGGACGACGATGCGGCAGCCGAGTGTCGCGATCGCGCGCACGAAGCGCGTCACTTCGTGTACTGAACGTCCCTCGTAGAGATGCACGCGTCCTTGTTGAACGAGTACTCGCTCGCCGCCGATCTCGCCAATGACGAGCCTTCCGGCATGTCCAGGCACATGACTGCGCGGCATGCCGTCGACCGCGGCGCTCTCGATGACGCGCGCACTCTCGAGTCTGTCCGCGAAGCCACCCAGACCTGATCCGAGAACCAGCGCAACGCGCGCGCCGGCAACACCGTGCCGCGACAGCGCGTCAGCGAGCGACTCGATCGCGGACGTCGACCCGTGGCTCGTCATGGTTGGCCCGCACTCTTCGTCACCGTGGACATCGCTTGCATTCGGGTCGCATCACAACTTCACGCCTCGATGCGTGCAAGCACTAGCGGCGCGAGCTTCTGTGCCGGACCGATCGAGATCGCCTCTGCGAGCAGCGCCTCTGCCGCATCCAATCCGAACCCATCGCGGTGATGGATCTCGGCGAGCACGTCTCCGCGTGTCACGGATTCGCCGGCTCGACGACGCCAGACGAGTCCGACCGCCGGATCGATTCTTTGCCCCATCTTCGAGCGACCCCCGCCGAGCGCTCCTACCGCGAGCCCCACTTTGCGATTGTCACGAAAACTCAGGATCCCCGTGGTCGACGCTTTCCAGGGCTCCACAGACGGAGCGCGCGGGAGGCGATCACGCTCGCGTAAGCACCGCGGATCACCGCCTTGCTCGGCGACGACGAGCTCGAACACGCCGAGCGCGCGCCCTTCGTCGATCGCACGCGCGATCTCACGCGAGCCTTCATCGACCGAGGGTGCTTGGCCCGCGAGGGCCAACATCTCGCCACCGAAGAGCAGCACGAGCTCGCGTAAGTCTCCCGGGCCTCCACCCGCCAAGAGGTCGAGGCATTCCCCGATTTCGAGCGCGTGACCAACGGCGCGACCGAGCGGCCGATCCATCGCCGTCTGGTACGCGACCGCGCGCAGTCCAAGCGATCTCGCAAGCCGGATCATGACGAGCGCCAGCTCTCGCCCACGCTCCGGATCGGGCACGACCGCACCCGATCCGAACTTCACGTCCAGCACGAGCGCGTCGATTCCCTCCGCAACCTTCTTGCTCACGATCGAGCTCGCGATCAGCGGCACGGACTCGATCAGACCGGTTGTGTCGCGCAGTTCGTACAGCAGGCGATCGGCGGGCACCAAGTCCTTCGTCTGCTGGCCGAATGCGACGCCTGTTCGGTCGAGCGCTCGCAAGATCGCATCGGGATCCAGATCGGTGCGAAAGCCTGGAATCGATTCGAGCTTGTCCAGCGTTCCGCCGGTGTGGCCGAGTCCACGTCCCGAGATCATCGGGACGCACACGCCGCACGCCGCCACGGCCGGCGCGAGTGCGATCGACACCTTGTCGCCAATGCCTCCCGTCGAGTGCTTGTCGACCTTCTTTTGCGGCAAGCTCGGGAACGTCAGCACTCGTCCCGAGTGCACCATCGCCGCGGTCCACGTCATCAACTCGCGATCATTGAGCCCGCGGATGAACACCGCGGTGACGAGCGCGGCCGCCTGGTAGTGCTCGATGTCGCCGCGGACGTACCCGTCAATGAAAAAGCGGATCTCCTCGTCGGAGAGCTCCCCGCCCTCGCGCTTCGTCCGAATCAGCGCGCGGATGTCCACGATCAGCCCACTGTGAGAACCTGCAGGAACGACTCACCCGGCCCGCACGGCGCTAGGCCGAACGCTGCTTCGACCGTCGCGCCGATGTCCGCCAGCGTGGAGCGCGTACCGAGCTCTGCACCGTGCCTTACGCAAGGCCCCGTCGCGAGCACCGGAACGTATTCCCGCGTGTGGTCGGTCGTTTCTTGCTTCGTCGGATCGTTGCCGTGATCAGCTGACAAGATCACGAGGTCGCTGTCGCGAAGTTCACGCTCGAGCGCACCGAGATCGCGATCGAACTGCTCGAGTGCGCGCGCGTAACCCGAGCTGTCGCGGCGATGGCCGTAGAGCATGTCGAAGTCGACCAAGTTGACGAACACGAGCCCGTGCTCGAGCGTGCGCGCGAGCGCGATCGTGTGCTGCATGCCGTCGCGGTTGCCCTCGCTGTGGATCGAGCGCGTGACGCCGCGGCCAGCGAAGATGTCCTCGATCTTCCCGACACCGATGACGGGCACGCCGGCGCGCACCAAACGGTCGAGCGCCGTGTCGCGCGGCGGCGGCATCGAGTAATCGCGTCGGTTGTACGTGCGCCGGAACGCGCCCGATGTGCCGACGAATGGCCGAGCGATCACACGCGCAACACCGTAAGGATCGAGAATCGCGCGCGCCACGCGCGAAATCTCGTACAGCCGCTCGAGCCCGAAGTGCTCTTCGTGCGCCGCGATCTGGAACACGCTGTCGGCGCTCGTGTAGACGATCGGCTTCCCGCTCGCGACGTGCTCGTCGCCCAGTCGCGCGATGACCTCGGTGCCGGAGGCCGGTTCGTTGCACAACACGCCCGGGAGCCGCGCGCGAGCGACGAACTCGTCGATGATCTCGCTCGGAAAGCCGCGCGGGTACACAGGGAAGGCCTCGTCGAGCGAGCAACCCACCATCTCCCAGTGCCCTGTCGAGGTGTCCTTGCCCGGCGAGACCTCCGCTGCGCGGCCATAGGCTCCCTCCGGCTCGCGCACGCGCGGCAGCGATCGGACGCCTGGCACCATGCCGAGGCCCAACGCGACGAGGCGCGGCACGTCGAGACCGCCCGCCGCGTGCACGAGATGGTCGAGCGTGTGCGCTCCCGCATCACCGAATCGATCGGCGTCGGGCAGCGCGCCCACGCCGAGTGAATCGAGCACGATCAGGAAGACGCGGCGCATCGCGGCGAGGACCTCCCGCTCACGACCCGCGCCTCTTCGAGAGGGCCAACTGAATCGTCTCGCGGATCTGGCGGTCCATCTCCTCGACCCACTCGCGACCGAAATCGCGTTCCAAGAGGTCCCACTCGGAGAACTCGTAGCGCCCCGAGCGCGGGTCGAAGTCGAACTGGTAGTCGTGTTCGCTGCCGTCGTCCTCGGCCACCATCACGAGAACGATGTTGTTCGGGGCGTCGAGTTCGACTCGGAAGGTTGCCATGGACTGCGCTTCTCGGTTGGGGTCGGTGAAGGGCCACCATGATAGCGGGCGCTCGCGAGCGGCCGTTCTACAGATCACGCGACCTGAATAGCCGTCAGCGTCGATCTATGAGTTCGCGAGAGGCTGCGATCGTATGGGTATTGCTGGTGCGCTGGACCAGGCCACCGCGGTCGCATTCAATAAAGGTATGCGTTTTTCCTTTCCCGGCTCCTCCGTCTGGCGCTGGGCGGTCATCCCGCTCCTCGTCACGCTTGCGGCGTGCACGAGCTGGCGTCCGCGCACGGTTCACGACGGCTGGACGCTCTACGGCAAGAAGGGGCAGGAGATCGATTCAGCCGCGTTCCAAGACGCGTTCGATCCCGCGCTGGCAGTGGTCGAGGAAACGCTTGGGCCGTTTCACGCGCAGGTCCGTGTTTTCGCGTGGGACGAGGGCGCCGAGCGCGAGGGCCCGGGCAGCGAGCGGATCGAGGAAGGCGACGAAGGTCGCGTACAACACGTCCCGGGCATCGGTCCCGCGCGGGTGCGCGCATTCCACGCGCGCGGCGATGGATTGTTCGGACCGCCCGCCGGGGTGTTCGTCGGCACGCCGGAACCGGGGACTGCCGCCCACGAACTCGTGCACGCGCGACTCGCAGAAGAGCATGTGAGCTACCCGCTGTGGCTGGAGGAGGGCCTCGCCTGCGTGATCGGCGATGGGTTCCTCGCCGAGGATCGTTGGGTGATCGACGGCCTCGCATGCTGGCCGCTCCAGCAGCTGCACGATCAAGAGCTCGACGACGAAGAGCTCGCGCAGCTCTTGCGATTGCACGCCGAAGACCTCGCGTCGGTACGCGACAACGTGCTCGTGCATTTCGTCGGCTGGGCCATCGTCTTCGACCTCTACCGCGAGACCGGCCGCATCGACTGGGAAGCGTGGCGCGCCCGGTTCGCGAGCGGCGTCGACGTGTCGGAAGCGCGCAGGAGGCTCGATCGAACGCTTTCGCGCGAGACGTTGCTCGCGTGGCTCGAACGACTGTCGGATCCGCGTCGCGAAGTGCGGATGGCAACCGCGAAGGGCCTGTGGAAGCTGCGCACGCCGGACATCATGCGCGCGCTTCTCGCACGGCTCGAAGTCGAAGACGACGCCGAAGTGAAGGTGTGCCTGGCGATCAACGCGCTCGCCGCGGCCGGAGCATCGGGCCCGTTCGACACGATGACCGGGAGGATGTGGCGTTCCGTGTGGCCCGTGCTGAAGCGCGCGACCCTCGCCGACGCGACGGAGCACGACGCCCTGCGTGCGCTGTTCCGTTCGATGCGGGTGCGCACGAGGCAGACGCCGCAGGACCAGCTGCAGATGCTCAAGCGCTTCTGGGCGGAGTAGCGACGTGTAGATCGAGCGCCGCTTGGGGGCGCGTCACGCGCGCGTCACTTGGCCTTGTCGAGAGCGTCCGAAGTCGCGCGCTGCAGATCGTTCATCATCCGGTCCATTTCGGACGTGAACGATTGCCACTTGTCGGCACCGATCGACTTCCAGTCGCCGAGCTTCGCCGCGATCGCCTCGCGCTTCGCTTCGAGCGAATCGGCCAGCTCGTTCATCTTGGCCTGACTGTCATCCGTCGCTTCCGAGGCCCGCTTCCTCAGGCTCGCGATGCTGGAGTCGAGCTCCTTCATCTTCGTGTCCGACTTGGCGCGGAACTCCTGTTGAGCGGCCGCGAGCTTTTCCTTGGCCGCGTCGACCGAGTCGTGGACTTTCGCGCCGATGCCCTTGTTGTCAGCCGCGGTGGATTCGCGGTTGCAAGCGGTCAACGATCCGGCGACGACGAGAACGAGTAACGCGAGAGAGGTGAAGCGGCGCATAAGGTTTCCTCCGAGAGTGTGTGCGAACATCATGCGCAACGCTCGGCGTCGCGCATCTAGAGGAACCTAGGTAACGCCGCGTGGAATAACCGTCAGTCTGGTCCGAAGCACGAGCCTTCCTCATTCCGTTTTCACGACGAGAGAGCCCCCCCATGCTCCAGATTCGCGACCTGGTCAAGGTCTATCCCGGCCCAGTCACCGCCCTCCAAGGTGTGAACCTGGACGTGTCGAACGGCATGTTCGGCTTGCTCGGCCCGAACGGCGCCGGCAAGTCGACCTTGATGAAGATCCTCGCGGGTCTGCTCGAGCCGACGTCGGGCAAGGTGACGCTCGACGGTGAGGACATCCTCGCGCACCCCGAGCGCGTGTGGCGACAACTCGGATATCTGCCGCAGGACTTCGGCTTCTACGCGCATCTCACCGGGCAAGCGATGCTCGAGCACTTGCTGAAGCTCAAGGGCGTCGACGCGCCGGGCGGCGTGAAGAAGCTCGCGGAGACGCTGCTCGCACACGTGAACCTCACCTACGCGGCGCAGCGCAAGGTGAAGACGTACTCGGGCGGCATGCGCCAGCGCCTCGGCATCGCGCAAGCGATCGCCGGTGATCCGCGGATCATCATCGTGGACGAGCCGACCGCGGGCCTCGACCCGGAAGAACGGCTGCGCTTCTACCACTTGCTCGCTGAGCTCGCCGAAGGACGCATCGTTCTTCTGTCGACGCACATCGTCGAGGACGTGGCGGTGCTCTGCCCGCGCTTCGCCGTGATCAAGAGCGGCAAACTCGTGGCGTTGACGACGCCGGCGGAAGCGCGCGCGGAGATCGAAGGCACGATCTACGACGGCTCCGTCGAAAAGAATGATCTCGCCACGCTGCGCGCGACGCAGTGCGTCACGCAGTCGATGCTCGTCGAAGGCCGACACCGCGTGCGAGTTTTCGCTCCGGCCGGTGCGCCGCCGCCGGGATTCACGTCCGTGAAGCCGACGCTTGAGGACGCTTACCTCGTGATGATGCGCGGGACGGAGCGCGCAGCCGTAGCGGGAGTGCGCTCATGAGTCTGCGCCGCGCGTACGAGGTGTTCCGCCTCGATCTCGCCCACAACCTGCGACGCCCGATCTTTTGGATCCTGATCGTCATCCTCGGATTGATGGCCTGGGGCCTCACCACGGGCAACGTTCAGGTGAACTCGGGGAACTCCGACGTCGGCGGCGCGAAGGCGCACTGGACCTCGCAGTTTGGAATCGCGCGGACGCTGCCCGCGCTCGTGTTCCTCCTCTACGTGTTCTTCGTCGCGGTGGCCGCCGGCCTCGTCGTCATACGCGACGAGGAGCTGAAGGTCGGCGATGTGCTGCACGCGACTCCGCTGTCCGTCGGCGAATACATCTGGGGCAAGTTCGCCGCGGTGCTCGCCTCGTTCCTCGGAATCCTCGCGCTGCAACTGTGCTTGCACGCTCTCTTCTTTCACGTGGTCACGGGCGCGAAGAACGCTGAGTACATCGGACCGTTCTCCGTCTGGAACTATCTCGTGCCGGCCCTGATCTTCGCCGTTCCCGGCCTCGTGTTCCTGTCGGGGACGACGTTCGCGCTCGGTGCGATGACGCGCCGGCCGATCCTCGTGTTCTTCCTGCCGATCGCGGCTCTGCTTCTCTGCGCCTTCTTCCTGTGGAACTGGTCGCCGACGTGGCTCGACCCGCGCATCAACGAACTCCTGATCTGGATCGATCCCGCCGGCGTGCGTTGGATGAAGGAGACTTGGCTGAACGTCGATCGCGGTGTCGCGTTCTACAACACGCAGTCGATCGCGCTCGACCCCATCTTCGCCGGCAGTCGCATCGCGTTCGTGATGATCGGTTTCCTGGCCGTTTTCGCCAGCCAGCGGCGCCTCGCCGCGAGCTTGCGCGGAAACGCGAAAGCACGTGACCGAGCGACGCTCTCGAGCGCGCCGACGCCGACCCTTGCCGAGCACGCGCCGGTGCCGCTCGCCTCACTGGGCATGCGAAGCGTTCGCGCGTCGCTCGTCCGCCAGATCCTCGAGGTCGCCCGCGTCGAAGCCCGCGAGCTCAAGAGTCAAGCGGGACTGTACTTGTTCGTGCCGCTGATCCTGATCGAGATCATCGGAGCCGCGACGTACCGCGTGGGCGCTTTCGATACGCCGCTTCTCGCCACGCCGGGCACGTTGGCGACCGGAGCGATGAACACGATCACGGCGTGGGTGTGCGCGTTGTTGCTGTTCTACACGGTCGAATCGCTGGAGCGCGAGCGCTCGAAAGGACTCGCGTCGATCTACTACGCGACCCCTGTTCGCACTGCGGCGATCCTGTTCGGCAAATCGCTCGCGAACAGCTTCGTCGGCGTCGTGACGCTGCTCGCCGCGCTCCTCGGGTGCTGGATCGTCGTCCTGGTGCAAGGACGCGTGGGCTTCGACCTCGTGCCGTTCGCGATCGTGTGGGGTGCACTCGAGATCCCGACGTTCATCGTGTGGTGCACGTTCACTACGGCGATCTACTCGTTGACGGGCAATCGCTTCGAGGC
>JANLUN010000702.1:0-9897 GCA_031363505.1 Planctomycetota bacterium
TGAGGTTGCACGCGCAAGGATCCATCGTAGCCGATGTACTCGGCAATTCCGACGACCAGATCCCCATTGGCCAGGGTCGCTTGTATTGGGTGGCCGATGGTCGAGCAGCGCTGGCCATAAGCTATGGCAACGCCGACAGACCGAACACGGCGAAGTTCGAACCCGGCGCGCTGCCTGCGAGACCGGGGTCGTCGGACGGCTCCGCGTTGTAGCGCCGGAAGGCGTCCGGGAACGCTTCCGCTTGAATGCTCTCGAGAATGCGGCGCGCGGCTTGCGTCGCGCGGTCTGCGTCTTGAGTCTTCTGTTCGGCCCGACTGCTGGCGAGCAGTGCGCGCGAGAAGCTCAGCAGCCCGAAGACGAGCAACGTCATCGTGAAGATGATCTCGACGAGCGTGAACCCGCCACGCGCGCGCCGCGGCTTCCACGTCGAATCCCCGCTACTGGCGGTATGAATCGCCATCGTGCTCCTCGCCTGGTCCGTCGAGCGGACCGAAATGCTGCCCCTGCCCGGCCACCTTGTCGGCCGCACCGGATCGCGAAGCTGAGCCAAATTGCGATCGGGTACGAACGCCGGCGATTGCGCCGTGTTTGCTGGGATCCGCGGCCGCAGCAAAAATTGCGCGGCCTACCGCTCGGCCCAGTACACGCCGGCCAGCACGAGCAACCCGCCGAGCGCGGTATGCACGCCGAAGCTCTCGCCGAGCTGCGGCACCGCGAGCACCGTCGTCGCCACCGGCTCGAGATACAAGAAGACGCCCGCCTTCGCCGCTCCGATGCGCGCGACGCCGAATTGCCAGAACCACTGCGCGAGCGTGCCGAGGATCCCGAGGAACAGGATCGAGAGCCATGCATCGAGCGGCAGATGCGCCAGTTTCGACAGCGGCGTGAAGCACGCGAGATAACCGACACCGACGACGAGCAACGGTAGGAACACCGCCGACGTCACGCACAGCGATGCGCGTCGCCGCGCGACGTCGCGCGTGACGACCGTGTAGATCGCCCACGTGAATGCCGTGGACAAGATCAGCCAATCGCCCACGTTGGCGAGCGACGCGATCTCTGTCATCCGTCCGTTCGAGATGAGGAGCACGATCCCGAGCGTTGCGATCGCAATGCCCCAGCTCGTTCGAGCGCTGACGCGCTCGCGCAAGAAGATCGCCGACAGGATCGCGATCGAGAGCGGCGAGAACGCGATGATCCAGCTCGTGTTCGTCGCGGTCGTGGACTGCAGCGCCAGCGGCTGGATCAGGAAGTGGTACAGCAGGATCAGCCCGCCGATGCACAGCGGCCGCACGTCCGCGCGCGTGAACCTGCACGGGATCCTCTGCCAGCGAATCAGCGCGAACAGGATCGGCAGTCCGATGCCGAAGCGCAGACCGACGATCTCGTACGGATCGAAGTGCCGCGTGAGGATCTTGATCGCGACGAACGTCCAGCCCCAGATGACGGCGCAGAGGACGAGCAGGAGCCGCGGCCCGATCCAGGGTGAGGCAGCGGTCGACACGGGCGCGGGCGGGACGCGGGAAGCGTCTGGAGCGCTCGGCACGCGGCGCGCTGCGTCCTAGGCGGGGCCGCGCTTCGACGTCGACGGCGTCTTCGGCGTCGACGGGACCAAGAAGAAGCGTCCGATCTGCGCGCGGAACCGACGCTTGTCGGCGCGCTCCATCTGGTACGTGCCTTCCATCGTCCCCCACGCGGTCCGCAGCGGGCAGCCGCTCGTGTACTCGAACTTCTCGCCGGGCGGGATCTCGGGCTGCTTGCCCACGACGCCCTCGCCGCGCACTTCTTCGCGGTGATTGTCGGCGTCGATGATCACCCAGTGGCGCGACAGGAGCCGCGCGGTCTCCGTGCCTTCGTTCGTGATCGTGATCCGGTACGCGAAGATGTACTGCTTCTGATCGGGGTTCGAATCCTTGGGCATGTACTGCGCCGCCGCTTGGATGCGAATGCCCTCGGTCGACGTGTCGGAGCTGGCAGGTCGGGTCACGGTGCTCTTCTCGGGTGTTGTCATGCCTGTCCCAGGCGTTCCTTGTACTCCAGCGTCTCGGGATCGAGTCGCACGTTGTCTCCAACGGACACGAGCAGGCCGACCTTGATCCTGACTCCGTTCTCGAGGACCGCGTCCTTTGTCCCGGAGCCCCCGCCCTTCATCGGCGGCGACGTGTCGACGACTTTCGCGATGACCGATTGCGGTAGCGAGATCGTGACCAGCTTGCTCTCGACGAGCAGGCCCTTGTACGTCTCCGTCTTCCACAGGAGCGCGTCCTCGACGGCCGCGGCCGGGCATCGGTATTCCTCGCCCTCAGGCGTGTAGAACACCTCGTCGTTCCCGTCGCGGTACGAATGCGCGAGGTCGATGATCTCCGAGTCGAGCACCTCGTACTTGGTGTCGCTGTGTTCCTTGAGCTCGGTGATGCGCCCCGTGAGCAGATCCTTCAGCTTCATCTGCACGAACGCGCGGCGGTCGTTGCGCAGGATGTTCCAGTAGATGATCGTGCACATCCGGTTCTGGTGAGTGACCAGATAGCCTTTGCGCAGGTCCAGTGCGTTCGCTTGCATCGGGGGATCGTTGGGCCGTGGGATCGAGAGGGTTCGGGCCGGTAGGATACGGTCCCGAAAGCAAAGCGCCACCCTGGGAAATGGCGCGGGCGGAGTCCTGGAAACCAGCCTGGAGTGACGTGATGCAGCCTCTCGCGATGCGCTTCTTCGTCTGTGCCTTTGTGTTCGCTGGGGTCTCTGCCGAACTCGCGCACGCCGGCGAGATCACCGCCAAGGTCCCGGACCAGCCGCTCGAAATCCATTTGACGATGGACGGCTTCGAAGCCGATGCGGGCCTGCTCACCGGGCGCGCGATCCTCGGCGGCACACTCGAGAGCGGCGCGGTCCTCACCGTCGTGTGCGAGGACAACATGCCCTACCTCTCGGGCGCGGACTGCCGCGAGCGACGCAAAGGGGAGTCCGGTTTCGAAGCCTTTGCGGTCGGCGAAGTCGCGGCGTGCAAGTTCCGCACGAGCCTGCCCGCGAACTTCACGAAGACGGACTACTACGCCTGGCCGGTAACGGCGGATCACCTCTTCGTCCTCCACGCGTCGACGACGCGCGGGAAGTCCGCCGCCAAGAAGAACGAGTTCGACAAGGCCGACTTCGAGAAGCTCGTCGCGTCGTTCCGCGTCACGGGCACCGTCGATCGCAGCACGTGGAGGCTGCCGCCCGAGGTGTACGTGTTCCGCGACAACGCGGCGGCGCACGCGGCCGATCAACTCGCGTGGGTCACCGCGGAGTGCGCGGCCCGTCCCAACGACTTCGCGCCGCATTTCTATCTAGGCGAACTCGCCTACCTAGTTCGCAACGCCGACGTCGCGGTCCGCGGCTACGCGCGCGCGGCCGAGCTCCTCGGCCGGATCGAGAAGCGCACGCCGGCACAGGACCAAGCGCTCTTCGAAGCCCTCGACACGCAATCCAGCGCGGAAGCGTCACGCAAGCGCTTCCGCGAGGCGCTCGAGCCGTGTGAACGTCTCGTCGCAGTGACCGCCGCGAGCACGCACCCGAAAGCCGCGACCTTTCGCGCGCAGGCGCTCTACAACGTGGCGATCTGTCACGCGCAAACCGGACAAGCGGCACCCGCGATCGAGAGCTTGAAGCAGGCGATCGCCGTCGAGCCCAAGTTCAAGGAGCGCGCGGCATCCGACGAGCTCCTGAAGGCGCTGCACTCCAAGAAGGAGTTCAAGGCCCTCGTCGCGCGCTAGCGCGCGCTTATCGGCCTGTAGCGCGCGCACGCGCCGCTCGGTCGAACCTGCGGCGACCTCCGAAGCCAAGCAAGGGTAGGCTTTGGCGACCTCTCCCCTCGGTCCCTCGTCCCCTACCCAGCCACTGGGAACGGTGTCCCTCCGTTCCCACATCCCCGTCGATGGCTCCGATCCTGCACAGCGAGCTCTGCGCGCCTGGCGCGGGGCTGGAGCTGAGTTTAATACGCGCGCGTATGGACGCGGAGTACGCGCACGCGCTGCGCGAGAAGTTGCCGGTCTTGTACCTGCGAGCGGACGCGGAAGGACTCGAGCGCCTCACGCCGTTCCCGGAGCGGCGCGCGCTCGTGCTGCGCGCTCTCGTCGATCTCCTCGCCGGTTTGCCGCGCGGCGGTGAGCTCATCGCGTGCCGCGAGGACGCCGGCGTCGCGATCCTGCTGCCCTGCACTCCCTTCGAAGCCGCGGAGCTCGTGTGTCACCTGTGGATCGACGGCGCGAAGAAGCTCGCACTCGCGGGCGAGACGAGCACGGTGCGCGCGAGCTTGTGCATCGGCATCGCTGCATTGACGAGCGGGGGCACGTACGCGCTCGAGACGCTGCGGCGTGTCGCGCTCGATGGTCTCGCGGTCGCGAGCAATCGCGGCGGTGAGTGCTCGGTGCACAGCGAGCTGTACGGCCTGCACCAGAAGAGCGTCGAGCGCGAGCGGCCTGAGCTCGCGTCGGCGTCGGCTCCGGTCGCGGCGCCTGCGGCGGAACGCGCGGTCCCCGTCGAATCGGTTCCGTCCCCCGTGCGCGAGCGGCCGACTGCCGAGCAAGTGGCTCGCGCCGCCATCGAACGGATCCTCGCGCAACATCGTCCGGCGTCGTCGGCGCCGTTCACGCCGGCTCACACGTCGCTCGAAACACCCGCAGCGGTCACGAGCGCGGAGGAACCGACCATCGAGCTCGCGGAGGGCGCTCTGAAGGAGATGCTCAGCTCGATCGACGAGAAACACAAAAGCGAGGTGTCGCTCCTCGAGCGTCGCATCGCCAAGTTGTCGCGCTCGCTCGAGGAGACGGAGGAAGAGCTCAAGCGGACCGTGCTCGTCCGGCCCAACGATCCGGGCATCGCTTCGGCGTACCGCCGCGTGCAAGGACTCGAGCTCGGCGAAGAGAACCGCGAGCAGAAGCTCGCGCTCCTCGCGCAAATTCTGCGCGCGAACCTCGAGCTGCGCGACCAGCTCAGGGCGGCGCGCTGAGCGCACGCGCGGCGTCGAACACGAGGCTGAGGCACGTCACTCCGGCTTCGGCGAGCGCGAACTGAGAGACCTCGACCGGGCGAACTTCGAAGCCCGCCGACTCGACGCGCTGCAACGTGCGCGGGAAAGCGGCGGACATCACAAGCACCTCGCGGACGCGCAGAGCATTCGCGGCGAACGGCTCGGTGGGATCGACTTCGATCACCTCGAACCCTGCGAAGCACGCCATGTCCGCCCAAACGGGATTCGCGAGCAGCGTGTCGCGCCCCAGGTACGTGCACGCGGTCTTGAGGTGCAGCGCGCCGCGCACGCTCACGGCCTTCACGCGGTACCCGTGCTCGAGCACGGTGTGCGCGAGCGCCTTCAATCCGGCGTGATCGGTGCGCGTCGACTGCCCCACGTACAAGACGTCGCCGATCCGCAGCACGTCGCCGCCGTCGAGCGTTCCCGGCGGAGCCAATGACTCGAGCACGAACGTATCCGACAGGAACTCCGCGAGGGACGCGCACTCCCGCCGCCGAACCGCCGAGCCCGGCCGCGTGATCACCGCGACGCCGTCGAGCACGACCGCCGCGTCCTCGACGAACGTCGCGTCCGGCAGATCGTCGAGAGGCGGGAGATTGATCAGGGTCGCGCCGAGCTCGGACAGCGCCGCGCGGTACGCCGCGTGCTCGGACAGCGCACGGGCGAGATCGATCGGCTCGCGGTGAACGTGCGTCAGCTCGCATTCGGCGAGGGCGCGGCTGGGCGTGCGAGTGACTGCAGTGAGCATGGACGTGCTTCCGTCGACCCGTGCTTCCGTCGAGCGGTGAAGTCTGGAATCCTATGCGGCCCGACATGGATCCGACGAGATGAGCGCTGATTCGTCGCACGGAGGACGCGGACTCCTGCTCGCGGGTGCCGCGCTCGTCGCACTGTACGCGCTGGCGCGCATGGGCCTTGGACCGCCGGCGGCGAAACCCGTCGACGCGCCCGCGCACGAGTTCTCCGCGGGGCGCGCGATAGCCGTGCTCGATCGTCTCATCGGCGACGGCCGGCCGCATCCGGCCGGCAGCCCGGCCCACGCTCGCATGCGCGAGAAGATCGTCGGTGAGCTCGCGGCCCTCGGATACGAGCCCGAGCTACAGGAGACGCTCGCGCGCGGCGACAACGGCGTGTTCGCGCGCGTCACGAATGTGCTCGCGCGGCGGCCGGGCACCGCGGAGGGCGGCGCCGTCCTTCTGTGTGCGCACTACGACTCGGTCGCGGCGGGACCCGGCGCCGGCGACGACGGCGCCGGGGTCGCGGCCCTCCTCGAGATCGCGCGCGCGCAGACTTCCGATGGGACCGCGACGCGTCCCGTGATCTTCCTCTTCGACGATGCCGAGGAGCTCGGACTCATCGGTGCGCACGCGTTCGTCCGCGAGCACCCGTGGGCGAAAGACGTCGACCTCGTGATCAACCTCGAAGCGCGCGGCACGTCCGGCCCGAGCATGATGTTCGAGACGAGCGAAGAAAATCTCGCGCTGATGCAGGTGTACGCGCGCGCAGTGAAGCGGCCAGTCGCCGTCTCCGTCGCGTACGAGATCTACGAGCGGCTCCCGAACGACACGGACCTCACCGTGTTCAAGGCGGACGGCATGCACGGCTTCAACTTCGCGTTCATCGGCGGGCTGCGTCACTACCACACGCCGCTCGACGACCTCGCGCACTTGTCGCCGTCGAGCGTGCAACACCACGGGGACAACGCGCTCGCGCTCGCGCGAGCGCTAGCTGCGAGCGAGGCGCTTCCCGACTCACCTGGACGCGCGGTGTACACCGACGTCTTCGGCGCGGGAATGATCGTGTGGCCGGAGAGCGCGTCGGTCTTCCTCGCTCTCGCCACGTGCGCAGGCCTCGGCTTCGCCGCGTTCCGTCGCGTGCGCGCCGGCCTCGCCGCCGCTTCGATCGGCTGGGGCGCGCTCTCCGCAATCGTGTGCATCGTGGGCGCGGCGATCGCCGGTTGGCTCGTCGTGACGGCCGCCACCGCGCTGCGCGACGCACCGGAACCGTGGGCCGCGCATCCAGCGGCGCTGGGCCTTTCGATCGCGAGCGCTGCGGTCGCCGCGTCACTCCTGGTGTCTCGTCTCCCACCTGCGAAGCGCGCCGGCTTCGAAGGTCAGTTCTTCGGCGCGTGGGTCTTCTTCGCAGCGGCTGGCGTCCTGCTCGCCGCAGCCGCGCCGAGCGCGTGCTACGTCTTCGTCGTCCCGGCCGCAGTCGCCGCTCTGTGCGCGATCGTCTGGAGCCTCCTCGCGCCGGACGCGCGCGAGCGAAAGCGAGAGACGCTCGTCCTGGCCCCGCTCGTGCCACTGTGCGCCATGTGGTTTCCACTCGCGATCGGACTCGAGCTCTCGTTCGAGCTCCACGTGGCGGCCCTGATCGCGACGGCCTACGGTGTCGCGCTCGCCGCAGCCGCCGCGCTCGCCACGCGGGCGAGCGCACGCTTGGTCTCGATCGCGGTGCGCGGCGGGGGCGCCCTCTGCCTGGGCTCGTTCTGCGCAGCGCTCGCCGTGCCCGCGTACTCCGCGGAGCAACCGGAAGCTCTCAATCTCGTGCATTTCCAAGACGCAGACGCCGCACGCGCCACTTGGAGCGCGCACGCGTTCTCTCGCTCCTCGCGATCGATGGCACGGCTTGCGCCGGCCGACCGTACGCCGCCCGCGCGCTGGCTCGCGAGCGACTCGCCGGAGGGCGAATACGCAGCAGTGACGTGGGATGCACCGCCGCCGGAGCTCGTCGTGCTCGAGTCGACGCTGAGCGATGCTTCGAGCCTGCACGTTCGTGCGCACGTCAAGTCGACGCGCGGCGCACGTCTCCTCGGTCTCGAGCTCCCCGAGGCCGTGAAATTGGTCGCCGCGAGTTGGAACGGACACGTGCTGCGCGACTTTCCGAAAGATGCGAACCCTGTGTTCGCGGCACTCGGCAACGATCTCATCGAACTCGAGTTCGAGGTCGCGAGCGCCGCGCCGGTCGAGATCCACGTCTTCGACGTCGACTCGTCGCTGCCGCCCGAAGCGTCGGACATCTTGTCGGCCCGGCCCGCTCATCGAGTTCCACGCTCGCACGGCGACGGTTCGATCGTGCGCCGCCGGGCGCAGCTCTGAACCTGCAAGGGGTACCGAGTTCTCCGCGTGATCATTACCGACATGCGCTCGCATTGCCGGTGGTTCTCATGATTGAGCGTGACCGTCGCTGATCGCAAAGTCTCGCATTCGATCGTGCGCCGTCGCGAGCTTCGCGAACGTGATTACGGGGAGCGCACTCCAATTCTCAATCTCAGGAGGAGTCCCGCGTGAAGCTTTCGCTGCTGTTCGTGCCCTTGTTCTTCCCTATGGTCTTGCTCGCAGGCTGTGCATCCGACCAACGACCGAAGAGTGCGATCAACGTGCTCGGCGGCATGCGCACGATCGACAACAACGACTTCGAAGACGTCGACGATCCGATCGTCTGGGGTGGTGAGCTCCTCATCGGGATCAACCGTCGCGGCCTCGGCATCGAAGGCGGGTACATGCGCGCCGAGGACGACGACGACGTCACGTTCTTCGGCAACAGCGGTGACGGCGAGATCGTGACCGACGAGCTCTATGTCGGCGTGCGGAACACGTGGAACACCGAGGAAGTCATCCAGCCCTACATCGGCGCGGGTGTGTCGTGGGTCGGCACGAAGATCGACGTCGACAGCGGCTTCGACGACGACGACAACTCGGTCGCGGGCTACGCGCACGCCGGTGTCGCGTTCCAGTTCCAATCGTTCCAGGTCGGCCTCGACAGGCGCGTGTGCTGTTCGCCTCGGACCTCGAGTTCAGCGGCGAAGAGTCCGACATCGACTACCGTCAGATCGCGGCGTTCATCGGCTTCTCCTGGTAGCGCGAGCGCCGCGCGAGATCCGCGGCGCGTCACTCCACACGCGCGGTAACGTCGAACTCGAGCTTCACGCCGTCGTCGACTTTGATCGTGCCGGCGGCGGCCGACGTCGGTCGGATTCGAAAGTCCGACTGACGCAGGCTGATGACGCCTCGCGCGCGCAACACGCCCGCTTGGAATTCGACGCGCGCCGGGACCTCGACCTCGCGCGACGTGCCGTGCAGCGAGAGATCGCCGCGGATCTTGAGCTCGAACAGGTTCTCGCCTGTGCGACGCGCTTCCACCGACTTGCTGCGGAACGTGATCCTCGGATAGCGCGCCGACTCGAGCACCTTGCCGTTCATCTCGCGCTCGATGACGACGCGGTCGTCCTCGCTGTCGTTGTCGACGACGGCGAGCGACGCGGCGTCGACTTCGAGGAACAGCGTCGAATGTGCGAGATCGGCGGGATGCGCGAAGACCTCGCCGGATAAGCGCTGGACCATGATCTTGTGATCGTGGCCGAGCGCGCTCAGGAGGCCCGACGACTCGGTGTGCACGGCGATGTTGCTCTTGTGGACGTCGATCGCGTAGCGCTGGACGTTCGGCGGAGGCTGCACGGCCTCGATGCTCTGAACGATCTCGCGCAACTCGGGCTCGAGCGTCGCCGCGTCACGGACGATGCGACGGATCGTCGAACGCTCGTCGGCGATCGTGCGGTCGGTCCAGGTGAGCTCGTACTTCCGGCCGCGGCTCTCGCTCGCATCCGGTCGCACGGCGTCGCGCTTGGATTCGATCGCGCGCAGCGCACGCGCGAGTGGAATGATCGCGTCCGCCGAAGCAAGGAACGTGCGCGGCGCAGCTCCGACCTCCGCGACCGTCGCACGCGCGTCCCAAAACAGTGCGACGGTGCGCTCGGCGACGTTGGCGTCGTTCAAGATCTTCAGCGAGACCAATAGATCCGCCGGAAGCACCTCCAAGACGCGCGCATCCGCTGCTTCGGCGCGCTCGCAGTTCGCGACCGCGAGCGTGTACTGGCCCGGCGCGAGCCCTTC
>JANLUN010000704.1:0-5047 GCA_031363505.1 Planctomycetota bacterium
CAGATCGAGATCGCCGGACCCGTGCACTCGTTGCTCGGCTGTGCACGACCGTCGACGCCGACGCGCAGCAACGACGCGTAGACGCGCGTAAGTCCGGCGATGCGCGCCGCTCCACCGCCGGGAGGCGCCATGGCGAGCCGCCAGAGCAGGCTCGTGTCGCGCACCGGTTGGATTGCACTTCGTCGGACCGCGTCCATCGTCGACTCGAGCGCAGTGAACTCGCGCGCAGAGCGCGGCCCGGTGACGACGTAGCGCGCGTCGGAGGCGTGCATCACGCGGAACATGCGTTCCTCGTCCGAGTCGATCAGAGTTCGAGCGACCTCGAGCAAGTTCGACTCCCCCCTCGGCAGGGCTTCCGTGCTCGCGAGCGTCGGCCGGCGCGCGTGGTACACGACCAGCGACGCGATCTCCGGCGTGCACAGCACCGCGTAGTCGCCGGGGATCGACGGCGCATTGAACGCACCCGCGGACGGTGTGTGCGCTCTCATCCAGCGCAGCCCGCTCACCCATTCGCGCCGCACTACGTGGGAATCGAGTTCAACTCGCACGCGCGACCCACCGAAGGCAAAGATCGCGAGTACGAGGACTGCGGCACAGCACAGGGCCTTCGCAGCCATTCTCACGGGCACGGACGAAGCCTCGAGACCTTGCGCAGCGACCGACGCCAAGCTGAAGCTCATGGGCACGACGAAGACCGAGAGCTGACGGACGTCGACACACGCCACAGCCAGCGACAGCGAGGAGATCGCGACGAGCATCGCGTACTCGGGCCGGCGTGCGCGACGGCCGAGGACGCCGATCGCGAGCGGGAAGAGCAACGCGACGGGCGTCAGTGACGCGAGCGCGGAGCCCCACGTGCTCGCTTCCTCCGGTTGCGCGAACAGCGAACTCGTCGTTCGCCACGCCGCAACGGCTCGCACCGTCGAGCTCAACTTTCGGAACGTCTCGGGCGCGAAGTAGACGAGCAGTCCGAGTCCGACGATGACGACGACGGCGGTCTGAAAGGCACGCGCGCGCGAACGGAGCACGACTCCGAGCAAGAACGGCGTCGCCGCGTAGAGCGCGGCCTGCGACACGCCCGAGCACCATGTCGACACCAGCCAAGGTCCGCTGGCCGGCGTCGACTCCCCGAGAAGCGGTAGCTGCACGACGAAGGCCGCGACCGCGCAATAGCACAAGCCCGCTCGATGCGCGAGCGCGCGCTCATCCGACTGTGCGACGAGCGCGCGCACGACGCAGCCGATCCACACGCCGGCGAAGAGCACTGCGCCGCCCGCCATCGAGCTGGCCAGCGCCAAACCACCGACCAGCCCACACACGAGCGCGCCGAGGATTGCGTCGAGCGGCTCTTCCGCGCGCAGTGCGCGCGCCGCAAGTCCGATCTGCAGCGCGGCGAGCAACGCGCCCCAAGCCGACGAGTCGAGCTGGCCCGCTGCGCCGGATCGGATGGACGCAGGTGCCACGGCGCACGCGATCGCGGCGAGGAGCGCTGCGATCCAGGCGTTCCGTCCCGCGACGAAGCCGCGCACGGCCCAAGCCACGAGCACGACGGTCAGCGCGCCGATCCACGGCGGGATCGCGAGCACGACGTCCTCGATGTCCGCTTCCTCGGGAGATCCGCCCGCCGTCGTCGAACCACCGGCGAGTCGTTCCGCGATCGCGGCAAGCGACAGGTCGAACAGCGGCAGCGCGGGAACCTCGGCGCCGTGCGAGTGCTCGAGCCAACGATCGAGCAGCGGCAGTCGATCGGCTGCGATCGCGAGCTCGATGCGCCTCAAGTGGCTCGCGGTGCGAGCATCGTCGACGAGCCAGTGCGTCCCAACTTCGGCCGCGTCGGATCCGGCGAGCGTGTGCTCCGCGCCTGCGCGCACGCGCACGAAGTGCGCGAGAACGACGACGAGAGCGAGCGCGAGCAGCGCCAGCGCGCGATTCACGCGCTGGATTCCCAGAGGTACCGCTCGTTCGTCGGAATCAACGCGTGGGGTACGTCGACAGGATCCAAGCCTTCCATTGCGTCTCCATCTCGAGCGGGCTCAGCGCGTACACCTGTTGGAGCGCATCGCGCGAGATGACGTGCTCACGCAGCTTCTTGAGGAGCTGGTTGAACTTCGCCGAGTCGCGGTAGATCAAGTAGTCGACGTAGCCGAACGACGCGGCGTGCATCGGCAAGGTCAGCGTGTCGGTGTTGTGCTGCAGCACTTCGCTGATCGGGGGTGTGTCGTCCGCGGACACCATCTTGCGCAGCGCGAGCTTGAACTTGCCGCCCTTGAAATCGACGTTCGCGTCCTGCTCCTGATAGCAGTAGTTGTCGCAGATGCCCCAGTATTTCTCCTCGAACCAGTGCGCGAGACCCTCGTCGGCCCAACCGCCCTTGAGGTTGCCGATCCACTCGCTGGGTTGCTGCGCGCTCAACATCAAGTGTGTGACGGAGTGGACGACGTTGCGATGCAAGTGCTCGTCGTCCTGGAAATACGCCTTGGTGCCCAGCACGGAGAAGCGCGGCTTGCGGCCCATCAGCTTGATCGGTCCTTGTCCGCCCTGCCCGCAGAACTTCTGCGAACCCTCCAGCTGATCCGCGGGGAACTGCCAGACGAAGACGTCGAACTTGCTCTCGAACTCTTGGTCGCTGACTCCGAGCGTCGCGCAGTAGTCGCCGAAAAGTCGCTCGAGCCGCTTCAAGTAGACATGGAGCAATTCATGAGCGAGCAAGTGCTTCTTGTTCACCTTGAGCCGGTCGACTTCCCATACGAGCACGAAGTGCGGACTCTCCGCCTTGCGCAGCGGCCGACCCATCGTGTCGTCGAACGGCTTGAGCGCGAGCTTGCGCGCCGCGAGCTGGGCGCGTCGATCGGCGATCGCGGTCCTGGCGCTCTCGCTCTTGCAATCGGGGCACACGGCGAGGCCCGTTCCGCCGCACGCAGGGCAATCGACGAGAACGCTGCAGTAGAGCAGGCCGAATTCGAGCTCGAGATCGCATTCCGCGCGCGTGTGCTCGGGACAGGAAACGCGGCCTGTGTTCTCACACTTCTTGCAGTCGTTCGGCTTGGCGTCCTGCGCCGCGGCGCTTCGCAGAGCAGGCGAGTTCGACGCCGCGGGCGCGCCGGACAGTGCCAGCAGCAAGCCGAGTGCGATCGGCGCGAGGCTCATCCGCCGATGAGCTCCTCGATGATCTGCTTCTTCGCATCGAAACGCGCGAGCCGGATCTTCGCCGCGGTCGCAGGCGAGAGCGCAGCGCGCGGCGCGAGCCCGACGAGTTCGCTCTCACGGATTCCGATCCCCCGCGCGCGAGCTTCGCGCTCGATCTCGGAGTAGACGCGCAGGAGGCCCGTCGCTTCGTAGTTGCACACGTTCATGCTGACCTGCGCAGCGCGCGGCTCCTCGATCAAGAAGCCCATCGCCTTGATCCCGGGCAATCCGCCGTCGCGTTCGCGGATCTTCTTCGCGATGTCTTTCGCCACCTGCACGTCCTCCGTGTCGAGGTACACGTTGAACGCGATCAGGAAGAAGCGCGCGCCGATCACCGTGGCGCCCGCCGTCGGATGGATCGCGTCCTTCGGACCGGCGTCTGGTTCGCGCTCAGGATTCGTTCCGAGCTCCGCTCGGAGGCCTTCGAACTGCCCCTTGCGGATGTCCGCGAGGTTCTTGCGTTCCGGCCGCTTTGCGGCGGCTTCGTAGAAATACACGGGGATCTCGAGCTCACGACCGACGCGCTCCCCAAGTCGCCACGCCGCATCGACGCACTCCTGCATCGAGCTGCCCTCGAGCGGAACGAACGGCACGACATCGGTCGCTCCGATGCGCGGATGCTCGCCTTGGTGCTGCGTCAGGTCGATCGTGTCGCGCGCCTTCGCGATCGCGCGGAACGCGGCTTCACGCGCGCTGTCGGGGGCTCCGACGAACGTCACGACGGAGCGGTTGTGACTCGCATCGAGGCTCCAGTCGACGAGCTTCACGCCCGCGACGGATCGGATCGCAGCCAGGATCTCCTCGACGACCTCGGGACGCCGGCCTTCACTGAAATTCGGGACGCATTCGACGAGGCTCATGGAGTGCCATTAGAGCTCGCGGCCCGCGAGGACGCCAAGGTGCGAACCGCCCTGCGCGCGCCTTACTTGGGCGAGCGCGGGGCGTGCCACGGCTCGCGCTCGAGCACGACCGCGCCCGCTTTCACGACCGCGATCACCGCGTTGCGACCGATCTCGTACACGAGGTGGCGGTGATTCGGCAGGTCGAGCACGACGAGGTCGGCGTCCTTGCCGGCTTCGATCGAGCCCAGACGGTGTCCGCGCGCGAGCGAGCACGCGGCGTTTAGCGTCGCGGCATTCAGACATTCGGCGACGCTCATGCGGTAGCGCAAGGCGGCCCATGCGAGCACCTCGGGCATGCTCTGGACGTACGAGCTGCCCGGGTTGAAATCGGTCGAGAGCGCCGGTGCGAGCCCGGCCGCGATCATCTTGCGGGCGGGAGCTTCCTGCGCGAGTCGCAGGTACAGCGGCACGATCGGACACAGCACGGGGATCACGCCGGCGGCCGCAAGCGCCTCGATACCGCGCTCCCCCACGAACTCGAGGTGATCGGCGCTCGCGGCGCGCAGCTCCGCGGCGAGTTCCGCGCCGCCGAGCAGGCTGAGTTGATCGGCGTGAAGGCGCAGCGACAGACCGAGTTCGCACGCCTTGGACAGGATCGTGCGCGAGTCGTCGAGGCCGAACACGTGCCCCTCCGTGAAGATGTCGCAGTACTCGGCGAGCTTCGACTCGGCGACACGCGGCAACATCTCCTGGACCAGAAGATCGACGTACGCGCTGCGCCGGTCGCGGTATTCGGCCGGGTAATCGTGCGCGCCGAGGAACGTGGGAACGATCTCGACGGGATGCACCGCGCGTGCTGCGGCGAGCACTTCGAGGCACTTCATCTCGTCTGCGAGCGAGAGTCCGTAGCCTGTCTTCGCCTCGATCGTCGTCGTTCCGAGCTCGAGGAATCGATCGAGCCGGATCAGGAGGCGCTCGAGAAGCTCGGCGGGCGAGCAGGCGCGCACGCCGCTCACGCT
>JANLUN010000509.1:0-6074 GCA_031363505.1 Planctomycetota bacterium
CCGGCACGCGCGCGCGCGCGGATACAACTGGCGCAACTTGCTCATCGTGTCGCCGCCCGGACAAGAGATCGGCGCGCTCGTCGCGCGCGTTTCGGAGCACGCGGGTTGGGGGTTTCGCGTCGTCGGCATCGCGCTGCCGAAAGCGCTCGTCAACGATCCCGCGATCGAGAAGGCGCTCGAGCGAGCGGGGATCGCGGCGGACGTGCCGCGCGTCGCGCTCGACGAGAGCGTCGCGCTGCTGGACAACCGGCCGGTCGACGAGCTGTGGATCGAGGGCTTCCCCGATCCGTCGAGCCCGGCCGCTGCCCTCGCCGCGCAAGCCTCCGACCGCGGCGTGACGACCCGCTATGTCCTGTCGCACAACTCGACGCCCGGGCACAGTTGGACGGTCGATTCGGTCGGCAACCTCACAACGCTCGCGGTGATTCGCACGCCCGCCGACGAGGTCGCGCTGGCGCTGAAGCGCACCCTCGACCTCAGCGTGGCGATCTTCGCGCTTCTCTTGGTCTGGCCGCTGCTCGCGGTCGTGTCGCTCCTGCTGCTCGCCGAGCGCAACGGGCCCGTTCTGTTCCGCCAGGAGCGCGTCGGACGCAATGGGCGGCGCTTCACGCTGTACAAGTTCCGCAGCATGGTTCCCGATGCGGAGCAGCGTCTCGCCGGTCTCGCAGAGCTCAACGAGATGCAGGGCCCGACGTTCAAGATCAAGAACGACCCGCGCGTCACGCCGCTGGGACGCTGGATGCGCAAGCTTTCGATCGACGAGCTCCCGCAGCTGTTCAACGTGATCAAAGGCGAGATGAGCCTAGTCGGCCCGCGTCCGCCGTTGCCGAGCGAAGTCGACCTGTACGCGCCGAGTCAGCGTCGGCGCCTGTCGGTGCGTCCGGGCATCACGGGCCTGTGGCAAGTGCGCGGACGAAACGAGATCCAGGACTTCGAACGCTGGGTCAAGCTCGACCTCGAGTACATCGATCACTGGTCGCTGCAGTTCGACCTGTGGATCCTCCTGGCCACGATCCCCGCGGTTCTCTCCGCGCGCGGTGCACGCTAGGAGACCCGACATGTCTCGCAACGTCCGGCCCCTCGCAGTCACGATCCTGGTCGAGAATCTGCCCGTGCCGTTCGATCGGCGCGTGTGGTGCGAGGCCTCGGCGCTGCGCGATGCGGGTTGCCGCGTGAGCGTCGTCGCGCCGCGCGGGAACGGACAGCGCTGGCACGAGACGCTCGAAGGCATCGAAGTGTGCCGTTACCCCGCGCCGCCGTCGGCGAGCGGTTCGATCAGCTACGCCTTCGAGTTCGGTTGGTGTTGGATCGCGAGCTTCCTGTGGGCCGTGCGACTTCTCGTCACGCGCGGCGTCGACGTGATCCACGCCTGCAATCCGCCCGACACCCTATTCGGGATCGCGCTGCTCCTCCGCCCGCTGGGCGTGAAGTTCGTGTACGACCAACACGATCTCTGTCCGGAGCTCTTGGCCGCCAAGTACGGAGAAGCGAGTCGCACGTCGTTCGCAGGACGCGTGCTGAGCTGGCTCGAGCGACGGACCTATGCGGCGGCCGATCTCGTGATCTCGCCGAACGAATCGTATGCCGACGTCGCGCGGAGGCGCGGCCGCATGCGCGAAGGCCGCGTGTTCGTCGTGCGCTCCGCGCCGCCGCGCGATCGCTTCGAGCTACCGGAGCGTCCTTCTCTGCGCTGGCGCCGCGGACACCGCCACCTCGTCGGCTACATCGGCGTGATGGGCGTCCAAGACGGCGTCGACCATCTCTTGCGCGCGGCGCACCGGATCGTCCACGGCGAGAAACGGACGGACGTCGGCTTCCTTTTGATCGGCTCGGGCGACGAGCTCGAAGCGGCGAAGCAGCTGTCCGCCGAGCTCGGTCTCACGGGCCACGTCGAGTTCACGGGGCGGATCAACGATCTCACCGAGATCGCCGATGCGCTCGGCTCGACCGACGTGTGCGTCTGTCCCGACCCGCACAATCCGTTCAACGACGTGTCGTCGATGAACAAGGTCGTCGAGTACATGGCCCTCGGCAAAGCGGTCGCGGCCTACGGGTTGACCGAGACGCGCGCGACGCTCGCGGACGGCGGCGTGTATGCGGCGCAGCCGACACCGGAAGGATTGGCGACTGCCATCGGCACACTGCTCGACGACCCGGAGATGCGTGGTCGTATGGGCCGAGCCAATCGCGAGCGCTTCCTCGACGTGCTCACGTGGGAGCACCAAGTCCCGCGTCTCTTGGCGGCGTACCGCGCGCTCGGGCTCGTCGAATCCGAACACGCGCCTGAGACGTCGGCCGCAGGCGCGGAGACCGCCGCGCGGCGGATCAGCGCGACTTGATGTCGGTGTACTTCGCGTCGCGGCCGCCGGTGTAGACCTGCGTCGGACGGTAGAGCTTGTTCGCGCTCATCTGCTCGCGCCAGTGCGCGACGTAGCCCGCGACGCGCGCGATCGCGAAAACGGGCGTGAAGAGATCCGTCGGAATGCCGAGCTTCGCGTAGACGAGTCCCGAGAAGAAATCGACGTTCGGATAGATGCCCTTGTGACCGAGGCGCGACACGACTTCGCGCTCGAGCACAACCGCGGTGTCGTAGAGCGGCGTCGATCCGTGCTGCGCGAAGAGCTTCTGCGCGAGCGCTTGTAGGATCTTCGCGCGCGGGTCCTTCGTCTTGTACACGCGGTGACCGAAACCCATGATCCGCGCGCGGCCGGAAAGCTCGCGCTCCAGCCACGGTTTCACGTTCTCGGACGAGCCGATCTCGGCCAGCTGCGCCAGCACTTCCTCGTTCGCGCCGCCGTGCAGCGCGCCGAAGAGCGCGCCGACCGCCGATGCGCAGACGGTGTACGGATCCGCTTCGGTCGAGGCGACGACGCGCGCCGCGAATGTCGACGCGTTCATCGTGTGATCGGCGTGGAGCACGAGCGCGACGTCGAGCACGCGCGCGGCGAGCGCGTCCGGCGCGCGCGCCGTGATCATCCACAGGAAGTTCGCGGCGGTGTCGAGCTTCGGATCCGGCGCGACGAACGGAAGGCCGAGTCTCGCGCGGTGGAACGCCGCGATGAGGATCGGCGTCGCGGCGATCAATCGAACGCACGCCTCGTCGCACTGTTCGCGGCTCGCGAGCTCGGGCTTCGACTGCGACATGCCGAACGCGGCGAGGCCCGCTTGCACGGCGCCCATCGGATGTCCGTCGGCCGGCAGCGCGCGCACGGCGTCGAGCACTCGTGCGGGGATGTCACGCGCGCGCACGAGGCGCGCGCGGAAGTTCGCGAGCTCGCGCTCGTTCGGCAGCGATCCGAACAGCAGGAGCCAGCACACTTCCTCGAAGTTGCTGCGCTCGGCGAGAATCTCGATGCGGTGTCCGCGGTACTCGAGGATTCCGATCTCGCCGTCGATGTAGCTGATCGCCGATTCTGCGGCGGGAACTCCGGCCAAGCCGGGGACGAAAGTTTGATCCTGAACGGTCACGTCGTTCGCTTCCTGCGGTGGGCCGCCGAAGGAGTTCATGTGGGGCAAGCCCCGTATCGGCTGGCGGCGCGCTCAGTCTTCTGCTTCTCTTGGTGCGCGCCGCTCGGGAACTACCGCCGCGACTCGAGGTAACGCACGAGGAGCCGCGTTCCGACCCCCGAGCCGAGGCTTCCACCGACCCAATCGCGATTGCTCCCGCCCCAGGCCGTCCCCGCGATGTCGAGGTGCGCCCAATCGGTGTTGCCGACGAACGGCGCGAGGAACGCCGCGCCCGCGCTCGAGCCGGCACCCATGTCGCCGCCGCTGATGTTCTTCAGGTCGGCGAAGAGGCCCTTCATCTGCTCCTTGTGGTAATCGAGCAGCGGCAGCGGCCAAAGGAGCTCGCCGGTTTCCTTTCCGGCTGCGACGAGCTCGCTCTGCAGCTTGTCGCTCGATGCGAAGAGGCCCGACAGCTCGTGGCCGAGCGCCGTCACGACCGCGCCCGTCAGCGTCGCGAGGTCGATGATCGTGTCGGGCTTGATCTTCGCCACGGTGTAGCACAGCGCATCCGCGAGGATCAGTCGACCCTCGGCGTCGGTGTTCAGGATCTCGACCGTCGTGCCGTTCATCGCGACGTGGATGTCGCCGGGCTTCGTCGCCGCGCCGCCGGGCAGGTTCTCCGTCGTCGGCACGACGCCGTGCACTTCGAACGGGACGTCGAGCTCGCGCAGCGCACGGAACACGCCCAGCACCGCGCCGCCGCCCGACATGTCGAAGCGCATCTCGTCCATCTTCGACGACGGCTTGAGACTGATGCCGCCCGCGTCGAACGTGAGGCCCTTGCCGACGAGCGCGATCTTGCCGCGCGAGCGGCCCTTGGGTTTGTAGACGAGGTGTATCAGGCGCGGCTTCTCGCGCGAGCCTTGCGCGACGCCGAGCAAGAGGCCCATCTTCATGCGCTTCATCGCGCCTTCGTCGAAGACGCGGCACGTGATGCGGCCTGACTTCACGAGTGACTTGGCCGCGGCGGCGAGATCGCGCGGCGTCATCTTGTTGCCCGGACGATTCTGCAGATCGCGCACGAACGTGTTCGCCTCGGCGAGCACGCTGCCCTTCTTCACTCCAGCTTGGAACACACGTCCAGCGCCGACGATCGTGACGGTCTTAAGTTTCGCTTCCTTGGGCTTGCTCTTGTGGGCTTCGAATCGGTACGAGCCGAGCGTCGCTCCCTCGGCGAGCGCCACGCCCGCGACCTCGTCGCCGACATGTTTCAAGATCTCGCGATCCACTTGGATCGTCACGGACGGCGCGGAGTTCGACTCGGCGCGCTGCACCGCGATCGCCGCGGCGCGGCGCAGCTTCTCGGCGTCGAGCGCCTCTTTCTTGCCGAGGCCGATCACGAGCACGCGCCGCAGCGGGCCCTGCACCGTGTCGGTCAGCCGCACCTCGCGGAACTCGCCCTTCAGGTCGTCGAAGGCGTGCTTCGCGACGACGACACCGCGCGGCAGAGCGGGCGCGCTCCCTTCGGTGACGAACACCGCGAGGAGCACGGACTCGGACAGACGCGCGGACGGTTCCTTCGAGACGAGCTTCATTTAAAGATCCAGGTACTTGGGACCACCGCCGCCTTCAGGCACCACCCACTCGATGATCCCGTACGGGTCGGCGATGTCGCACGTCTTGCAGTGCACGCAGTTGCTGAAGTTGATGATCGGGCCGGGCTTCGCTGCTGCGGTATCACTTGGCCATTCGTACACCGCCGCCGGGCAGAAGTGCTGACACGGATTGCCGAACTCCTGCGTGCAGCGATCGACACAGATCGACGTGTCGGTGACGAGCAAGTGCGCCGGCTGATCTTCGTCGTGGATCGTGCCCGAGTGGTACACGTCCGTGAGCTTGTCCAGCGCCAGCCCGCCGTCGTAGACGGGCTTCTTCATGCGCGAGTCGCGCGCCGGCCGCATCGTCGTGTGGTCCTCGTGACCCGTGCGACGCTTCACGAGCCCGCGCCCGCCCGTGATCATCTGCACGCCCGCGTCGAGCATGCCCGCGAAGAGACCTTGGTCGAACGCTTGGCGCCAGTTGCGGACATGGTAAAGCTCGTCGCGCGCCCACGATTGCTCGAAGAGTTCGCCGTAGCGTGCGAGACGTGCTCGCGAGCAGTCGTCCGCAGCGAGCGCGTCGGCGATCGTTTCGGCTGCGAGCAAACCCGACTTGATCGCGAGGTGCACGCCCTTGAGCGTCGACGCATTAAGGAAGCCGCCGCTGTCACCGACGAGACAGTAGCCCTCGCCGAATAGACGCGGCATCGCGAAGTAGCCGCCTTCGGGCACCGTCTTCGCGCCGTAGCGCAGCACCTTGCCGCCCGCGAGCAGACTCGCGATCGCGGGATGCTGTTTCCATTGGACGAATAGACCATGCGGATCGAGGCGCGCATCGTGGTGATCGAGCCCGACGACGTAGCCGATCGAGAGTCGATTCTATTTAAACCCCTACACCCAGCCGCCGCCGTACCCGTCGGTGCCGAGCGGCGCACCCATCGTGTGCAGCACGCGGCCGAGCCACTGCGCGCCTCGATCGGCCGGGATCTCCCACAGCTCCTTGATGCCCGTGCCGTACGTCTGCGGGTT
>JANLUN010000717.1:0-1720 GCA_031363505.1 Planctomycetota bacterium
GCCTCGAACGCCGCCGCGCGGTGCGGGCTCGCGACCGCGATCACGACCGACGGCTCTCCGACCTCGACGACGCCGACGCGGTGCTGGCACAGCATGCGCAGGCGCCTGTCCGAACTGTCGCTGGCTGCGCTCGCGACGAGGTCGCGGCAGCGCGCGAAGATGCGCGCCATCTCCGGCCCGGTCATCGCGTCGAACGCTTCGTACTCGAGGCGCACGACACGCTCGCCCCGATTGGACGAGCGCGTCGAACCGGTGAACACGACCGCTGCGCCGCACTCGTCGGACTGCACGCGCGCTTGTGCGCGCGATGGATCGAGCGCCGTGGCGAGGAGCTCGAACACGCCCTCTTCCAACGGCTCGCTCATCCGCCTGACACCGGCGGCAGGAGCGCGACGGAATCGCCGGACTTGAGGCGCGTCTTGTCGCCCGCGTACTGCGTACCGATCGCTCCGGCGACCGTCGACAAGTCGCCGAGCTCGGGATGACGACGCGCGATCTCACGCTTCAATCCAGAGAGATCGAGATCGTCGGGGAGTCCGAGGAGCGCGATCTCGGACCTTCCCGCTCGCTCCTTCAACACCGCGAAGAGGCGCACGGTGAGATCCATTCGAAGAGCGTCCGCGCTCGCGCGCTAGAACGGCGTGTCGTCGGCTTGCAGGTACTCGGGTTCGCGCCCGCTGCCACCGTCGCTCGGTGCGCCGCCTCCGAAGCCGCCGCCGGCGCCACCCGCGCCGCCCGCCCCACCCATGGTGCGCTCGCCGCCGCCGCCCTCGGCGCCGCGACCGCCCTGACCGACGAACTCCCACGTGTCCGCGACGACGTACAGCTTGCTGCGCTTGCCGCCGCCGTTCTTGTCCTCCCACGTGTCGAGGCGCAGCGTGCCCTCGATGAACGCCGGCTTGCCCTTGCTGTGATATTTCGCGAACGGTTCCGCTCGGGCGCCGAAGATCGTGATGTCGACGAAGGTCGGCTCTTCCTTCCACTCGCCGGTCTGGCTGTCCTTGAAGCGGCGGTTGACGGCGAGGCCGAACTTGCAGATCGCCATGTTGTTCGCGGTCATGCGGAGCTCGGGGTCCCGCGTCAAGTTGCCCATCAGGATGACTTTGTTGTAGCTCGCCATGCTTCGCTCCCCTCGCTCCCCTCGCTAAATCGGTTCGTCCGCTGCGCGGCGTGCGAGTCTATCGACGGCACGAGATCGTGGGAATCGTCTCGACGGTGCTGACGGACTGCGAGGCGTTTTCTAGGATGCATCCCAACGATGCCGACCCAACCGCTCGACCCCAAGGCGCCTCCTCGACCGGGCCGCGAACGCCGCCGCTGGGCGCGCGCCGGCGCCGATCTACCCATCACGGTCGCGCTCGACGGCGGCCGGAGCGAGGCGCGCGTGCGTGACATCAGCCGCGCCGGCGTGTGCTTCTTCCTCGATCGGCCGATTCCGCTGATGACGGTGCTCGAGCTCGCGATGGATCTCCACGTCAAAAACGGCGTGCGCAAGATCCGTGGAGCTGGAGCTGTGGTTCGCTGCGAGAAGATCGTCCGGTGGCGTGGCAGTTGTACCTGCCGCATGAGTGGGCTGACGACCCCGCGCGACGCCACAAGTGCGGCGTTCCCGAGTCGCTTTAATTAGCGACCAACCCGGGCAACGCGCTGCAGCACAAAGAGCAACATATTGTCCAAAACCCTCCCAGGCACTGCCTGCTGGCCCAAGCCGGCGACGGGG
>JANLUN010000724.1:0-9249 GCA_031363505.1 Planctomycetota bacterium
TGGGGCGACGCGTGGGATCAAGTCGCGCGCGCACAGGCGACGCACGCTTCGTTCTTCGAGCGTTACACCGCGCTCGGTCGCGGCGGGCTTGGCCTCGGTGGCAAGCTCTTCACGGTCGCCAAGGACCTCACGCGCCTGGCCGACGAGAAGCAGAAGCCGAGCGCGGAGCGACTGCGCGAGTATGCCGACTCGAACCTGAAGTCGCTCGACCTGCGCCTCTACTCGCCCGCGCCGGTGTACCCCGCGATCGAGGTCGAGAATATGGCCGCCAGCCTGCAGCTCATGGTCGAACTCCTGGGCGGCGAAGACCCGACGGTTGCGGCCGCGCTCGCCGGCAAATCGCCGCGCGCACGCGCGGAAGAGCTCGTGAGCGGAACGAAGCTCGCGTCGGTCGACGCGCGTAAGGAGCTTGCGGCAGGAGGCGCCGCCGCGATCAAGGCGTCGACCGACCCGATGGTTCAACTGGCGCGCACGCTCGACGGCGAGAGCCGCAAGCTGCGCAAGCGCTACGAGGACGAAGTCGAGAGCCAAGAACGCGAGGCGTACGCCAAGATCGCGGCCGCGCAGTTCGCGCTCTACGGCGAAGACCTGTACCCCGACGCGACGTTCACGCTGCGCCTCTCGTACGGAACGGTGAAGTCGTTCACCGAGAACAAGATCGACGTGCCGCCGTTCACGAACTTCGCCGGCCTCTACAAGCGCTCCGAAGAACGCAAGAACCAGTACCCGTTCGAGCTGCCGAAGCGCTGGGCCGCCGCGAAGGACATGGTGAACTTGAACACGCCGTTCAACTTCGTGTCGACGTGCGACATCATCGGCGGCAACTCCGGCAGCCCCGTCGTGAACCGCGCCGGCGAAGTCGTCGGCCTGATCTTCGACGGCAACATCCAAAGCCTAGTGCTCGACATCGCGTACACGGACGAGCAAGCCCGCGCGGTCTCCGTGGACACACGCGGAATCATCGAGTCATTGCGCCGCGTGTACGACGCGAACGCGCTCGCCGACGAGCTCACAGGGACGACAGGCAGCGGATCGACCGGTTCAGGCCGCTAAGCAGTAGCGAAGCGGCACGACCGACATCTCCGACCCTCGCCGCCGTCAGTCTCCTGGTAAACCTCCGCACTCGAGAAGGCCGCCGCGGCCTTCTCGAGTGCGGAGGCGCGCGGCGTCTTCGCCGCGCAATCAGCTGCCGTTCGCGTTTTGGTTTGCCGTTGCGCTGGAGCGTCCCGCGTTGCGCTCTTTTCCGCGTTGCGCACATCCGCCTCGGCGTCCCGCGTGAGCGCGACACGTCTCTCGCGAGCGCGAGAGGCAGCTGCTAGGCAGCGGCCAGAAGCGAGCACCTGGCGTCACCACACGCCAAGGCCCACGAATCGAACAAGGGACGCGTCCACGGCGGCCGAGGAACGGCCGCCGGCGTCATCACTGCGAAGGTCCGCGGACGGACCCTCGCAGGATGACGGTTTAAAGGAGTCGCCCACGCAGCTTCTAGTTGCGCTCCATTGCCTTTGCCTCCCGCTTCTCTCGGCTCCGTCTGTGCCTTGGCTCTTCAGATTGCCGTTAGTAGGTACGGAAGAACCTTCCCTGCATGTATTCCTTCGCGCCGCCTTCGGGTTCCGGCGCAAGTTGTGTGGTCGTCTATCCGATGAAAAACGCCGCCACACCGGACGCAATCCCTGATCTCGGGTGCCTGCGTTCCATGGCCATCCAACGACCACGGAAAGCAAGCGTCAACCACCGCGAGGTGGTTCGACCCGACCTTCCGTCCACGCTCCCACTGCATGCGGCTCACCTCGAACATCCTCCTGCACGTCTTCCTGCCTGTGCTGCTCTTGATGATCGGCCTCGCGGTCATCTATCACAACCAGGCCAAGACGGCGACGCTCGAGCGCAAGCAGAACGAAGTCCAAGACACGGCGCAACTCGCGGCTGAGCTCCTGCAGCGCGAGATGGAGAACGTCGACAAGCTGCTCGACGGCGTTCTCAACGACACGAGTGTGCGCGACTACCTCGCGCTCAGCGCCAAAGGCGACACGGTCAGCGCGGAGCCGTACCGGCTGCAGCTCGAGGACGCGATGCTGCGCCTCGCGACGCGACACTCGCGCTTCAAGCGAATCGAGATGTACGACGCCGCCGGTCAGCGCTTCGCCGCGATCGTCGACGGCAAGGCGACGTTGAACCCGGCCGTCGTCAAGAACGAGTCTTGGTTCACGCGCTCGACCGGCCCAGCCGCGCTCGCGATCTTCGATCAGAGCGGTGGTCTCTCGATCAGCAAGCCCACGACGCTTCCCAAGAGCAGCGGCCAAGCCGTTGGACGCATCGTCGTCGACTTCGCCGCACTCTCCGGGCCGCCGCTCGCGCTCGCGCTGCAGGGTAGCCCGAACTTCCAAGCCGAAGTGTTCAGCGATCGCGGCCGCTTGCAAGCGGCGATCGGGCCGCGTCCCGTGCGCGACGAGTGCATCACGACGTACATCAATCTGTCGCGCATCGAGGGCCGCCTCGTCGTCGGACTGAATAACGCCGACGCGCTCGCCGAGTTCAACCTGATCGAGTACCACGCCTTCCTGGGGTTCGGCCTCTTCATCGCCGCGCTGCTCGCGACGCTGTGGTGGGGGATGCGGCAGACCGTGCTGCGTCCCGTCGACAACATGCTGAAGGTCGTGCAGGCCTTCGAGAACTGCCAGCCGATCCCGGTCGAGTACCGCGTGACGAACGACGAGCTCGGCACGCTAGGCACCGCGATCCTCAAGGCGATCCAAGGCCGGCGGAAGTCCGAAGACGAACTGCGCGAGCTGAACCAGAGCCTCGAGGAACGCGTCGACGAGCGCACGCGCATGCTCAGCTCGTACGCCGAGGAGTTGAAGAAGGCGAGCGAGCGCGCCGAGACCGCCAATCGAGCGAAGAGCGAGTTCCTGGCCAACATGAGCCACGAAATCCGCACGCCGATGAACGGCATCATCGGCATGGCCGGGGTGCTGATGGAGTCGTCGCTCGACGCCGAGCAGCAGAGCTACGTGCACGTCATCTCGCAGTCGTCGGAGACGCTGCTCACGTTGCTCAACGACATCCTCGACCTGTCCAAGATCGAGTCGGGCAAGCTCGTGCTCGAGTCGCGCGACTTCGACTTCCTGCAGTGCGTCGAAGGCGTGCTCGAGCTCTTCTACGTCAAGGCCAGCGAGAAGGGCCTCGACATGTCCTTCGTAGCGCAGACGGACGTCCCGCGGATGCTGCGCGGCGACGAGACGCGCCTGCGTCAGATCCTGATCAACTTGGTCGGGAACGCGATCAAGTTCACCGGCGCGGGCGAGATCGAGATCCAAGCCTCGCTCGAGTCCACGAGCGAAGACGACGTGTCGCTCCGCGTCGAGGTCACCGACACGGGCATCGGCATCCCCGAGTCGAAGCTCGATTGCCTGTTCCAACCGTTCTCGCAAGTCGATTCGTCGACTACGCGCAAGTACGGCGGCACCGGACTAGGCCTCGTGATCAGCGCCAAGCTCGTGCAGATGCTCGGCGGTCAGATCGGCGCGACGAGCTCCGAGGGCCAGGGCTCGACGTTCTGGTTCACGGCGCACTTCCAACGCGCCGGACAAGCCACGCACGCGCCCGAGAGCGAGCAGGGCGAGCTGAGAGGCCGTCGCCTGCTCCTGTGCGGATCGCGCGCGACCGACCGCAAGATCATCCGGCGGCAAGCAGAGGAGTGGGGCCTGCTCTGTGCCGGCGCGGCCGACGTTTCCCAGGCGATCGAAACACTCCGCAACGCCGCGCGGGAAGGACATCCGTTCGATGCGGTGATCTTCAACCTGCAGAGCGCCGGCGTTTCCGCCGATGAATTCGCGCGTCACGTTCGAGAGAGCGTCGACCTCGGGACCACACGACTCATTCCCGTGCTGCCGCCTGGTCACACGCACGACGCGGCCGAGAGCGACACATTCGACGCGGTCCTGCTCACGCCCATCCGTCCTTCGAACCTGCGCCAAGTGCTCGTGCGCGCGCTTGATCCGCGCGGTGAGCTCGAGACGATGCCGCTCGAGCCACGCGCCGCGCTGCCTTCCACGGTCGAACCGGTTCCGACGCAGCTTCCCTTGGTGGGACGTCTGCTGCTCGCCGAGGACAACCCGATCAACCAGAAGGTCGCGTTGCTGCTGCTCAAAGGACTCGCGACGGAGATCGACGTCGTGGCGAACGGACTCGAAGCGGTCTCCGCGGTCGAAGCCGGCCACTACGACGTCGTGCTGATGGACTGCCAGATGCCGGAGCTCGGCGGACTCGAAGCGACGCGCCGCATCCGCGGTCTCGCGGATCCGATCAAGGCGCGCGTTCCGGTGGTCGCGCTCACGGCCAACGCGATGCGCGGCGACCGCGAAGAGTGCCTCGAAGCGGGCATGGACGATTACCTGTCCAAGCCCGTCAGCCGCCCGCAACTGTTCGCCGTATTGAAACGCTGGAGTGGTGCCATGAAGAACGAGACAGAACGCAGAGACCCGGGAGAGACTCCGCCTGCGCTACCGACGAACGAGGTGATCGACATGAGCGTGATCCAGAAGCTGAGAGACCTCGGCGGCGACGACGATCCGAATCTCGTCCTCGAATTGATCGACATCTTCCTGACGGATGCGCCGGTGCAGATGCAGCGCATCACCGAAGGACTCGAAAGCGGCGACATCAAGATCGTCGAGCGCGCCTCGCACACGCTCAAGTCGAGCAGCGCCAACATCGGCGCGGTTTCGTTGTCGGGCGTGTGCCAAAAAATGGAGGAGAGCGCGCGGAAGAACGAGCTCGCGGGCGTCGAGTCGCTGGTGCGCGCGTCGAGCGACGCACTAGACGAAGTCAAGGTCGCGTTGAAGTCGATCAAGTCCTGATGCCAGTTCGGGGCTCTCGCCCCGCGTGAGACGCCGCAGCATGATCCACACTACATTCGAGGAGTTGAGACTCACCGGTCGGCTCCCTTCACCGCCCGGCGTCGGCCTGCGGATCCTCAAGCTCACGCAGCGCGAGGATTGCTCCGCGCAGGAGATCGGCGAGGCGATCATGGCCGACGCGGCGCTCACGGGCACGCTGCTGCGGATCGCCAACTCGGCGATGTCGGGCGGTGTACGGCCCATCACGACGGTCACGGAAGCGACGATGCGCCTCGGCGTGCGCGCCGTGCGCAACGTGGGGCTGGGCCTCTCGCTCGTGTCCGCCTATCGCATCGGCAAGTGCGAACACTTCGACTACGACCGCTACTGGTCGGTGTCGCTCGCGCGCGCGGTCGCGGCGCAACGCATCAGCGAGAAGCTGCGCTACAGCGTCCCGGCCGAGGCGTACGTGGTGGGGCTACTCAGCGACATCGGCCGCCTCGCGTTGGCGACCGTTTACCCGACCGAGTACTCCACGCTGCTCGCGAGCTGCGACACCCGCGACGAATCCGCGCTGCGAGTCTCAGAGCGCGAGCGGTTCGAGATCGATCACGGAGAGATCGGTTCGTATCTGCTCGAGGAATGGGGGCTTCCGCAGGTCTACAGCCAGGCGGTGATGACGTACGAGAACCCACCGCAGATCAACGTCGCGTCGAACGGAGAGCTCGCGCTCGTCACGAACATCCTGCGCTTCGCGGCGCTCGTCGCGAACGTGTGCACCGCGAACGCGGCCGACCCGCGCACGCCGTGGAGCCACTACATCGAACAGCTCGAGGTGATGCGGATCACGATGCGCGAGGAACCGGGTGCGTTCTTTGCGTTCCTGAACGGTATCGCGCGCGAGTGGCTCGAGTGGGGAAAGGTCATGCACGTGCCGACACCCCCGCCGGTGGACTTTGCGAAGCTCGCCGAGATCGCACGAGGATCGACCGCGTCGGATTCGAGCGCGGTGAGCATCGTGGACCGACCGGCGCAGCCCGAAGCAGCGGGAACTCATCCGCTCGCTACTCCCCCGGCGAACGTCGCGCCCAGCGACGCACGTGGGCTGCGCATCCTGGCGGTCGACGATGATCCGATGTCGCTCAAGTTGCTCGAGCGCCACCTCGTTCGAGCCGGTCACCATGTTCAGTGCGCGTCCGACGGCAACGAAGCGCTTCAGATCGCGCTCGACACGAATCCGCAGGTCGTCGTCGCCGACTGGATGATGCCGAGTCTCGACGGTATCGAGCTCTGCAAGGCGCTGCGTCGCATCGAGTGCGGTCGCGACATGTTCTTCCTCCTCCTCACCGGACGCGGAGAAGAAGACCGCATCGTCGAGGCGTGCGACGCCGGCGTCGACGACTACGTGGTCAAGCCGTTCATCCCGAAGCTCCTGATCGCGCGGATCAAGGGCGGACAGCGCGTGATCGAGCTGAAAGAGAAAGTCGAGCACGACCGGCAGACCATGATGAAGCAGGTCGCCGAGCTCGGCCTGCTCACGCGCAAGCTGCGCACGGCCGCGATGACCGACATGCTCACCGACCTGCCGAACCGTCGATACGCGATGCGCCGACTCGAGCAGGAGTGGGAGGCATCCGTACGTCACGACAAGTCGCTGTCGGTGATCATGATCGACATCGATCACTTCAAGCAAGTCAACGACTTGCACGGTCACGACGTCGGCGATGTCGTCTTGAAGGAGACGGCGAACATCTTGCGCAACACGACGCGGCAGGGCGAAGACACCGCGCGCTTGGGTGGCGAGGAGTTCATCGTCGTGTGCGCGAACACGAACCTCGATCAGGCCATGGCGTGCGCGGAGCGCATTCGCGTGGCTGTCGAGTCCCACGTGATCTCGTGCGGCACGTTCCAGCGGAACGTCACCATCAGCTTGGGAGTCGCGCAGCGCGGCCCCGGCATCACGTCGATGGGGGCGCTGATCAAGTGCGCGGACGAAGCGGTTTACCTCGCGAAAGGCGCGGGCCGAAACGTGGTTCGGGCGGCGATTCCTCCGAGCGCTCGGTCGAAGTCGGCCTGACCCAAGCCGTTCCGTGCTGAATCACAAGTTCGAAGAGCTGAGGCACGCGGGCAACCTGCCGTCACCGTCGGGTGTCGGGCTCGCGATCCTGCGGCTGACGCAAAACCCCGACCATTCGATCGAGGAGCTGGCGCGCTGCATCCAAGCCGATCCAGCGTTGACGGGGCGATTGCTGCGCCTCGCGAACTCTTCCAGCCGCGCGGGCGTCGATCCGGCGCAGACCGTCACGCAAGCGGCGATGCGACTCGGCATTCGCGCGGTACGGAACGTGGCGCTCGGATTCACGCTCGTCTCCGCGCATCGCGGCGGCATGTGCGCGGGTTTCGACTACGACCGCTACTGGTCCGAGTCGCTGGCTCGCGCGGTAGCCGCCAGCGCTGTCGCCGCGCGCGCGCGCTCGTCCGATCCGGCGGAAGCGTTCACGTGCGGGCTGCTGAGCGAGATCGGGATGCTCGCGCTCGCGAGCGTGCACGCGGATGCCTACGGGCGCGTGCTGGGCGAAACAGCCGAGCGGCCGCTCGCCGAGCTGCTCGAGGCGGAGCGTCGCGCGTTCCAGATCCACCATGTCGAGATCAGCGCCGGGTTGATGTCGGAGTGGGGACTCTCGCGCGCGATCACGGGCGCAGTTTCGCTCTGGGCGTCGCAATCCACCGCGGAGATCGAGGAATCGAGCCAGCAGTGTCTGGCCTGGACGCTCGACGTCGCGACGCGTATCGCCGAGATCCTGAGGTCCGACCGCTCGCACGAGAGCGCCGAACACGTCAGCGCATGGACCTCGCTGCGCGAATCCGCGGAGCGCCTGTCGATCGACGAACTCGTCCTCGCAGAGCTGTGCGCGCGCATTTCGCGCGAATGGCAGGAGTGGGGCGAGCAGTTCCGTATCCCCACTCGGCCGAACGCAGACTTCGGACCATCGCCGCCGGCCGCCATCGCCGGTGAACCCGTCGGCGCGCTTCACGACGAGGAGACGCGTGTCGTCGCGAGCGTGGAACCCGTTCGTGAAGAGACCAGCCACAAGAGTGGCGACCCGATCCACGTTCTCATCGTCGACGACGATGTGCGGCTCCTGCGGCTCGTCTCGTTTCACCTCGAGCGCGCCGGCTACCAAGTGTCGACCGCGGAGGACGGAAAAGCCGGTCTCCAGCTCGCGATCGAGCAGCGCCCGGACATCGTCGTCACCGATTGGGTGATGCCCGAGCTCTCGGGACTCGAGATGTGCAAGTCGCTGCGGCGCATGCAATCGGGCCACCGAGCGTACGTGCTGCTCCTCACCGCGCGCGAGGAGGAGGAGGATCGAATCGTCGACGCCTTCGCGGCCGGGATCGACGACTACATCACGAAGCCGTTCAACGCGCGCATCCTGCTGGCCCGCGTGCAAGCAGGCGAGCGACTGATCGAGCTGCAGCGCCAGGTGGAAGCCGACAAGCGCGTGCGCATGAAGCAGGTGTCCGACATGAGCCTGCTGACGCGCCGGCTGCGCGCAGCGGGGCTGACGGACATCCTGACCGAGCTCCCTAATCGTCGGTCCGCCATGCAGCGTCTCGATCAGGAGTGGGACGCGTCGACGAACACGTCGCGGCCTCTGTCGGTCGTGATGATCGACATCGATCACTTCAAGCAGATCAACGACGAGTACGGCCACGCGATCGGCGACAAGGTGCTGCAAGCGACGGCCGAGGTGCTGCGCAAGAAGACGCGCCGCGGCGACATCGTGTGCCGATGGGGCGGCGAGGAGTTCGTCGTGATCAACGTGAACAGCGACCTCGCCGGCGCGCGCAGGTGTGCGGAACGTCTGCGCGCATCGGTCGAGGCCAACGAGATCTTCTGCGAAGGGTTTCGCGGCCGCGTGACCGTCAGCCTGGGACTCGCGGAGCGGTCGCCCTCGATCTTCGATCTCGAAGCCTTGATCAAAGCCGCGGACAACGCCGTGTACGACGCGAAACGCAGCGGGCGCAACACGATTCGAGAAGGCCCCTCCGAGCCTCTCTCGGAGTCCGCCTAGGTGTTCGCGTGAAGGGTGGTTCCGGACGTCTGCTGGCCGTGGGGATCCTTGCGCTGAGCGGCGTCATCGCGCTCGCAGTCGCGACATCGTCCGCCGAACGGAGCTCGTCGATCGAGCTCGCCGGTGCGCGCGCGCGCCTCTCCATGTTGCACGCGCGCCTCGACCGCGAGCTCGCTACCGAACGGCCCGTAAGTCAAGCGCTGATCGACGGCCTGGCCGATCTGCGGGGCGTGCACGCGCAACTCGAAGCATCGCTCGAGCCGCTGCCGGGTAACTGCGACGAGGAGCTCGAGCGGCAACTGTCGGATTTCCGCGCGGCGCTCGACGATGCG
>JANLUN010000818.1:0-6800 GCA_031363505.1 Planctomycetota bacterium
CCGTCGAACGCATGATGCGCGACGCGAAGGTCACTCAGATCTACGAAGGCACGAATCAGATCCAGCGAATCGTCGTCGCCCGCCACCTCATTAAGGAGGTCGGGAACCTGACCCACCTCGACGGGTACATCCCGCGCGAGGTGCAGCAGGCGTACACCGACGCCGCCGTTCCGGCCGACGCCGCGCCGAAGCCATCCTGACCTGATCGTCCTGCCGATTGCACTTCTTACTCCGGCCGAGCATGTCAGCACGGCATGCACTGCACGCCGCTGAGCTCCCGTGAATCGAGCAATCGATCCAGAGGAAGTCGCGCGGTAACTCGCGTTTGACCCGCTCGTTAGAACGATCGACCGGATCGTCCGCGGGTCCGTCGTGACGCGTCCGTCGGCAACCGGCACCAAAAGTGCCCTGGCGGGTTCATCAAGAAAAACCTGACAGATCGGTCAGCGATCCGCAGTTCCGTGCGTATCTGACGCTGAACGAAGGGGGAGCAGGAGTCAGGCAGGCCGGCTTCTCCCAACCTGGCCCCACGGAGCGGGGCAAGACCCCGACCGCTCCCGACGGCTCATCACAACTCGGACGGTAGACGGCTGCGAGCCGCGAGGCTCGCACGACGGCAGGAGGTGATTCGTGGCTGACAAACTGATGTTGCACAAGGAGCTGGACCGCCGGCTCGATGGCTTGGTCCCCGACTCCGAACGGTACACGCAGCGTTTGGAGAAGCTGGCGAAGGAGCTCGACAGCAAAGGGTTCGATCTCGAGATTGCGCACCCCGAGAGCTGGCGCAAGCTGGGCTCACGCGCGACCGAACCGTCGCGCTTCTCACTCGACAACCAGCTCCGGCACGACATCGAGAGCATTCGGACGATGGATCGCGTGGAAGAGGCTCGGCTGGCGCGACGGATCGAATTCGCGCGGCTGCGGCTGAAGAACGCGATGAACGAGGCGGGCTTGTCCTCCCAGGACATCGAGGGCGGCGTGTCCTCGACTCCCACCGCTTTTCTCGTCACGGGCCAAGCCGAATGCGCGCTGCCGCCCAAGGTCTGCCGCCGGTGGAGCGAGCTCCACGCGCTGCGGACCGAGATGGTCGAGCGCAACCTCTACCTCGCCCTGATCAACGTCGAGCGCTACGCGCACACTTCGGCTGGGCGGGCGGACCTGATCCAAGAAGGATCGGCAGCGCTGTTCCGTGCGGTCGACGGGTACGACTGGCGGCGCGGCCTCTTGTTCCGCACGTACGCGGTGCACTGGCTCAATCAGGCGTTCCGCAGCTACCTCTACAACTTCGGCCACACGGTCCGTGTGCCGGTGTACCTGCAAAAGGCGCTGAAGCACATCCATCTGGCGATCGTGCGCCTCGGCGATCCGAACGCGAGTGCCGAGCAGATCTCGAAGGAGACCGGCCTCGGCGAGAACCTCGTCACCGCAGCGCTCGCCGCGGCACGCGGAATTCGTTCGATCGACGCTCCTTTGGGTGACGGCGACGAAGGCACGGGCCTGCAGAACACGCTGCGGACGCAGGACGACGGCGGTCCGTACGCGACCGACCTCGAGGACGTGTCGCTCTCGGAAGCGCTCGGCGAAGCGCTCGACCAGCTCAGCGATCGTGAACGGCACGTCGTCAGTTTGCGATTCGGATTGGCGGGTGAGCGGGCGTACACGCTCGCGGAAGTCGCTGACAAGCTCGGCGTGAGCTTGGAACGCATTCGGCAGATCCAAGTGCGGGCGATCTCGAAGATGCGCACGCGCAAGCTGCGCAGCACCGCTGAGCCTTTCCTGAACTAGCGAACTGGATCCTGTTCGCTGTCGCCGGAGGCGCCCGAGTGCGCCTCCGGCGGCCTTTTGCTATCTTCTTCGGCCCGCTTCTCTTGCGATCATGCAGCCGCCGGCCCAATGCGAGCCCGATACCGGACCCGAGCCCGCGCTCGCAGGCGATGCCTCTCGTCCGGCCCCGGCTCGTCCGCCGCCTTCGCCCACGCGCGATCGCGTTCGTCCGGTGATCGCGCGGAAGCCTAGCTGGCTCAAAGTGCCGCTCCCCGGGGGAGAAGGGTACGCGCGGCTGAAGACGCTCACCCGCGAGCTGAAGCTGCACACCGTATGCGAGGAAGCTCGGTGTCCGAACATCGGGGAGTGCTGGAAGGGCGACCACGCCACGATGACCCTGATGGTCCTCGGGGACGAGTGCACCCGCCGCTGTCGTTTCTGTGCGGTGAAGACTGTGTCGAAGGCCGCTCCGCCTGACCCGGACGAACCCGAGCACGTCGGCACCGCTGTCGCCGCGATGCACCTCGCCTACGTCGTGATCACGAGCGTCGATCGCGACGATCTCGACGACGGCGGCTCCGGTCACTTCGCGGCGTGCGTGCGATCGATTCGTTCGCATGCGCCGCGGACGGTGATCGAGACGCTGATCCCCGACTACGTGGGAGCGGATCTGGAGCGCTTGATGGCCGCTCGGCCCGACGTCCTGGCCCACAACGTCGAGGTCGTGAGCCGGCTTCAGCGCAAGATCCGCGACCCGCGTTGCTCGTTCGAGCGCTCGCTCGAGACGCTGCGCGGAGCGAAGGCCGCGGACGCGAGCGTGTTCACGAAGTCTTCCATCATGCTCGGCCTCGGCGAGTCGCAGGCCGAGGTGCTCGAGTCGATGACCGCGCTGCGCGGTGCGGGCGTCGAGTTCCTGACGCTCGGACAGTACTTGCGTCCAAGTCCGAAGCACGCCCCCGTGCGCGAGTACGTCACGCCCGAGCGCTTCGACGAGCTAGGCCGCATCGGCCGCGAGATGGGCTTCGCGTACGTGGCGTCCGGACCGCTCGTGCGCTCGAGCTACAAGGCCGGTGAGTTCTTCGCCGCGCGGCTCGTGCGCGAGCGACGACTCCGGAACTCGGGCGCCGCTGTGGAAGCGAACAGCGAGTCGCACGATGAATCGAACGGCCTTCCGATCGATCGAAGCACCGGGAGCGCGCCCGCGCGCTGACACGACGACGACCATGACCGCCACCGAACTCTTGACCGTGATCGAGCCCGACGGAGGCGTCAACGGGCACGTCGTCGGATTGAACGACGCGGAGCTCCTGCACTGCTACCGCACGATGCTGCGTGTCCGCGCGTTCGACGACACGTGCATGAAGCTGCAGCGCTCGGGGCGCATCGGGTTCTCGATCCCGAATCGCGGCGTGGAAGCGACGCAGGTCGGCGCGGCGAGCGCGTTGCGCAAGACGGACTGGATCTTCCCCAGCTACCGCGACTTCGGGATGGCGCTGTACCACGGCATCACACCGCTCGCGATGATGCACAACATGTTCGGCGACGCGGAGGACTCCGCGAAGGGCCGACAGATGCCGGTGCACTTCAGCTTCGAAGAGCCGATCAAGTTCTTCTCGATCAGCTCGCCTATAGGAACCCACATACCCCAGGCCGTCGGCGCCGCGTACGCGATTCAACTCCGCAAGGAAGATCACGTCGTGCTGACGAGCTTCGGCGACGGTGGCACGTCGAGCCTTGGATTCCACTCGGGGATGAACTTCGCCGGCGTGTGGAAGTCGCCCGTCGTCTTCTTGTGCCAGAACAATCAATGGGCGATTTCTTGCCCGAGCGAGAAGCAAACCGCGTCGGAGAGCTACGCGATCAAGGCGAAGGCGTACGGCATGCCCGGCGTGCTCGTCGACGGCAACGATCTGCTCGCCGTGCGCAAGGCCGTAGTCGACGCTGTCGCGCGCGCGCGTTCCGGCGGCGGACCGTCGCTCATCGAAGCGCAGACGTTCCGCATGGGTGGTCACTCGACGTCTGACGATCCGACGCGCTACGTGCCGAAGGAACTGATGCTCGAGTGGGAGAAGAAGGATCCCGTGCAGCGCTTCGAGCGCTTCCTCGAGAAGCGCAAGCTGTGGAAATCCGACGTGCGCGAGCACATGTACACCGAGGCGATGGAGGAGGTCGACGCGGCCGCGAAGATCGCGCAGTCGACGCCGAGACCCGCGCTCGAGACGATTTTCAGCGACGTGTACGCGGACGTTCCCGCGCACATCCGCAAGCAAGGGCAAGCCGCGTTCGATCTCGCGAAGCGCAAAGGCGACGCCGAAGCCGGTGGCGGCGCGTTCCCGCTCTAGCTCGCATCGGCGCCGCGAACATCACACTCCCGCGCACACCAAGTTCCCGCGATCCGCACGGTCCTCGAGAAGAAGCCACAACGCACACACCATGCCTTCCCTGACACTGGTTCAAGCCGTGAACGATGGTCTGCGCACCGCGATGCGCAGAGACCCGTCCGTCGTCGTGTTCGGTGAGGACGTCGGCCCCAAAGGCGGCGTGTTCCTCGCGACCGAAGGATTGACGAAGGAGTTCGGCGAAAGCCGCTGCTTCGACACGCCGCTCTCCGAGGACGGAATCGTCGGCGCAGCGATCGGGATGGCGGTGAACGGGCTTCGTCCCGTCGCCGAGATCCAGTTCCAAGACTTCATCTTCCCCGCGTTCGACCAGATCGTCTCCGAAGCCGCGAAGCTGCGCTATCGATCCGGCGGTCAGTACACCGCGCCGCTCGTGATCCGCACGCCGTACGGCGGCGGCATCCGCGGCGGCCTGTATCACAGCCAATCGGGCGAGGCGTACTTCTGCCACACGCCCGGCTTGAAGGTCGTCATTCCGTCGACACCGTATGACGCGAAGGGACTCTTGCTAGCGTCGATCGACGATCCCGATCCGGTGCTGTTCCTCGAGCCGAAGGCGCTGTATCGCTCGGTGAAGGGCGAAGTGCCGGAAGGCGCGTACACGGTGCCGCTCTCGACGCTGCGCACCGTGCGCGAAGGTCGCGACGTGACGCTGTTCTGCTACGGCGCGATGGTTCCGGTCGCGATGAAGGCCGCGGAGCAAGCCGCGCTGAAGGGCATCGAGACGCTCGTCGTCGACTTGCGCACGCTGCTGCCGCTCGACGAGGAAGGCGTGCTCGAGGCCGCGAAGCAAACCGGCCGCGTCGTCGTGCTCCATGAAGCGCCGCGCTTCTGCGGCTTTGGCGGCGAGATCAGCGCGATCATCGCGGAGAACGCGATCGAGTACATGGAAGCGCCGATCGTGCGCGTCGCGGGATTCGACACGCCGTTCCCGAACACGCTCGAGCACCACTACATGCCCGACGATCGGCGCGTGCTCGACGGCATCGAACACGTCTACAACTTCTGACCCGGAGCGAGGCGAGCGAACGATGGCTCTCGAATTCAAGCTGCCCGACATCGGCGAAGGAATCGCCGAAGGCGAGATCGTCAAGTGGCTCGTCAAGGTCGGCGACGTCGTGAAGGAGCACCAATCGATCGTCGAGGTGATGACCGACAAGGCGACGGTCGAAGTGCCCGCGCCCGCACCCGGCAAGATCACCGAGATTCGCGCCAAGGAAGGCGACACGGTTCCCGTAGGAAGCGTGATCTTCGTGCTCGACACCGCGGGAACTGCGGCTGCGCCGGCTGCGAAAGCGACGACAGCAACTCCTTCCGCGGCTTCGAAGGCCGCGACTGCACCGTCTGGGGCCTCCAAGCCTGCGACCCCGCCATCCAGCGGAGCCATGCGCGCGCCGTCGTCGACTTCGGCGCACGCGGCGCCGACATCGAATCAAACCGCCGCGGCGTCTCCCGGCGGCGCGACGATCGAGTTCAAGTTGCCCGACATCGGCGAGGGAATCGCCGAAGGCGAGATCGTCAAGTGGCTCGTGAAAGCCGGCGACGTCGTCAAAGAGCACCAATCGATCGTCGAAGTGATGACCGACAAGGCGACGGTCGAAGTTCCCGCGCCCGCATCCGGAACGATCACGCGCCTCTTGGCGAAAGAGGGTGAAGTCGTGCCGGTCGGCAGCGTGATCTTCTCGCTTGCGACGGCGGGCGCCGCCGCACCGATCGCGAAGCCCGCTCACGCAGCTCCCGCAGCTGCGCCGAACGCCGCGCCGGCTCAATCGAAACCCGCGCATGCTCCCGCGGCACGCGAGCCCGCGCTCGCAGGTGCCGGCGTCGGCAAGCCATCGCACGCGCCGACGCGCAGCACGCTCGACGACAAGGTGCTCGCGGTTCCGAGCGCGCGTCGACTGGCGCGCGAGATGGAGGTCGATCTGTCGTCGGTGTCGGGCTCCGGTCGCAATGGCATCGTGCGTCGCGCCGACGTCGAAGCATTCGCCAACGCGCGCGGCACCGCGCCCGCTGCGGCTCCCGCGCCGACGGCCGCGCGTACACCGGCGAACGCAGGCACGCCGGCGACGCCGATCTCGATCCAAGCCGGCGACCGCGAAACTCGCACTCCGTTCCGCGGCGTGCGGCGCAAGATCGCCGAGGCGATGGTGCGCTCGAAGTTCACAGCACCCCACTTCACGGTGATCGAGGAGATCGACGTCACGGACCTGATGAAGCTGCGCGAGAGCGCCAAGGCCTTCGGCGCCGAGCAGGGCGTCAAGGTCACGATCATGCCGTTCATCATGAAGGCGACGGTGCTCGCACTCGCGAAGTACCCGATGCTGAACGGCCACCTCGACGAGGCGGCGCAGGAGCTCGTGCGCTACGGCTACGTCAACCTCGGCATCGCGATGGACACCGATCAGGGCTTGATCGTGCCGGTGCTCAAGGAAGTGCAGTCCAAGGGCATCCTGCAGCTCGCGACCGAGCTCAACGAGCTCGCCGAGCGCACGCGCGCCGGCAAGGTCCGCCCCGACGAGCTCAAGGGCTCGACCTTCTCGATCACGAACGCCGGCTCGATCGGCGGCACGCTGGCGACGCCGATCATCAACTTCCCCGATATCGCGATCCTGGGCGTGCACCGCATCGTCAAACGGC
>JANLUN010000820.1:0-2972 GCA_031363505.1 Planctomycetota bacterium
TCATCTACGCCACGTTCGATCGTGACATTGACATCACCACCGTGCTCGATCCGTCGCCGCTGGCGCAGAGCAACTCCGGCCTCCTCGGAACGGTGACCCTCGTCGCCCTGGATCCGTCGGGCGGGTCCACCGCGGCAATCCCTGTGCGCGCTTTCATCAACGGCTTCACGTACGCGGGCACGCCGGATCCCCTCACGCAGCAACTGCCGTTGCAGCACTGGGTCGAGCTCGTCAATGGCGTTCCGCAACTCGCGGTCGACGGCCAACTCGAGGGCGTCGGTTTCCCGGGCAGCCCGGGCTACGAGTTCACGGGCTCGGCCGAACTCGTCAGCACGCGCTCGATCGTGCTCGTGGCGGACTCCGACGACGACCTCACCACGCTCGAGAAGTTCCCCGCCGGCAAGGAGATTCGCCTGAGCATCTCGACCGGCCTCAAAGGGACGAACGGCAAGAACCTGAAGCGCCCCGCGCTCGCGTGCACGACCGTCGGTCCGGACACTATCAAGCCGGAAGTCTCGACCACGCCGCCGCCGTCGATCTCCGCGCTCGTCACGCCCGGGCAGGGCGACACGGACGTCGATCCGCTGACGAACGTCCGCATCCAATTCACCGAGCCGATCCAGCCGTTGAGCTTGGGCTCGATCCAAACCACCGCGGCTCCCGATCTGAGCGCCGCGGTGTTCCTCGAATTCGGTCAATCAGGCGCCACCGTCAAGGTGCCGTTCACCGTGACCGCCGTCAGCGTCTACGACCTGACGACGTTCGACCTCGTCCCGGCGTTCCACTTTCCCGGCGAGGGTCCGAGCGACTTCGAGTGCGGCCTCTTCAACAAGGTCACGGTCACCGTCAATCCGAACCAGTTCCGCGACCTCGCGGGTTCGATCAATCAGTTCGGCGCGACCACGCACTTCTTCACCGGCGAAGGCCCGGGTGTCGTGAATGCTCCCGTGACGCCCGACACGGTCTACCTCGGGCGCGCGGGAGCGCAGCCCGGTCTCTCGGTCGTCGACCTGAACGGCTTCGGCGCGTCGACCGGCAACCCGCTCTACAACGCGATCTTCGGGCCCCAATCGGAAGGCCTGTCGAACTATCCGAACAACCCGAACGTGAAACTCCAGGGAGCGCTGCTCCGCCCGACCCTCACGCCCGGTCAGTGCACGATCAACGGCGGTTCGGCGGGCGTGTTCACGCTGACCAAGGACAGTTCGCTGAGCGACCTCCTGATTCGTACGCCCGACATCACGTCGGTCGGCGACATGATGCTCGGACACTCGCTCGACTCGACGTTCAACAACGGGCCCTCGCCGTTCGGCTGCCAAGCGGGCGGTGGCGCCCTGTGCACGCTCGACGGTCAGAAGGTGATCAATCCCGTCCAGAACGGATCCTTCTCTGGCAACACGTCGAACACGCTGACGCCGGTGTCGCTGTTCAACGGCGGCAACAACGGCATCGTGGGCTACGGTGCCGAGAATTTGATGTGCTGGGCGCCGCACCCCAACCCGCCACCGCTCGTGTTCCCGCCGCTCTGCGTCTCGCCGTACATCGGCGGCCAAGAGCCGACGTCGATCGACAGCATCAATCTCCTGGGCGGTGCCGGCGGCACGGGGCTCGCGAACTTGCTCGCTCCCGGCGATGCGTTCGGCCAGCCGAGCGGCTTCAATCCTCAGCCGCCGAGCGGACTGCTCACACCCGAGCAGAATTCATTCTTCCAAGCGCCGTCGGTCGGCCAATCGACGATCGCCGCCTGTCAGCCGTACATGATTCGACAGCAGATCGGTCACTACCTCTACGTCATCGACCGTGGTCGCCGCGAGATCGTGGTGATCAACAGCAACCGCATGACGGTGATCGATCGCATTCCGACGCAGGATCCGACGACGCTGGCGATGTCGCCCAACCTCGACTTGCTCGCGGTGGTGAATCAGGTCGGCAACTTGGTGTCGTTCATCGACATCGACCCCAACTCGGCGTCGTTCCACACGATCGTGCAGGAGACCGTGGTCGGCAACCGTCCGCGCGGGATCGCGTGGGAGCCGGGCAACGAGGACATCCTCGTGTGCAATGAAGCCGACAATACGATCTCGGTCATCAGCGCCGCGACGGGCACCGTCCGCAAGGTCGTCGGTGCGCAATTGAACCAGCCCTTCGATCTGGCCATCACGCCGCGTCAACAGTGCTGGGGATACGCACGCAACGTCTACTTCGCATACATCCTGAATCGCAGCGGTCGCGTGGCCGTGTACGAGTCGGGCCCGAACACCGTCAACGGCTGGGGCTACGACGACGTGGTTGGAATCGTGCCGCAGACGTTCCGCAATCCCAAGGCGATCCAACCCGACCAGGTGGATTTGCGCTCGGCGGTGTGGATCGCGCACGAGGGGCAGCTCAACCCCGAGACCGATGCACCCGGACCGGCAGGTACGCCGGCGCTCTCGAAGCTCGTGGTCGAGAGCGGTCTCACCGGCGCGATCTTGCTGAACGTGACCCTGGCGTTGAACCCGCAGTTCCGCGACATGGCGTACGGCGTCCAAGTGTCGATCGGCGGCGACGTCCTGTCTGGGCTGCCGACGGACATCGCGTTCGACAACCTGCGCAGCGTCTCGGGTCTGCCAAACTTCGCGTCGGTTTACAGCGCGGCCGCACCGGTGCCGATCAACGGCAAGAACATCATGCGCGGCGCGTGCAACGCGGTCACGAACAACAGCGAGCCGCGCTTCCTCTTCGCCGCCATCCAAAACCCGATTCAGGGCGACGGCGTGGTCGACGTCATCCGCATCGACGGCAACTTCCAACGCTTCGACACGAACGTTTTCAGGGCGGGCACGCAGTCCATTCCTGCGCCCGACGTGAGAGTCGTAATGGATTACTTCCGGCAGTAGCCGACGGCTCGAGCCGCGTTCATGCGCGCGCCCGCGGACCCATCCCCGGGCGCGCGCCGTTTCATCCGCGCGCGCCGGGCGGGTGGGAGGGGC
>JANLUN010000828.1:0-8128 GCA_031363505.1 Planctomycetota bacterium
GTGCAGCGCTTCCATGCGCTTCCCGTGAGCAGGATCGCGGACGACGCAAGGACTTCTCGTCGACTGAACCGCGCGCGCTCCATGACGTCAGTTCGATCTCTCGACGAGCTGCATCGGACAACCCGGGCACTTTCCGGCTTCGAGGTAGGCCACGTCGTCGCAGCTTCCGGCGCACGGCGGGCAGACGTGGCGCAGCTTCGCGGCCGGCGCACCCGTGAGACGCGCGACGCGTGACGCGGCGGCGTTCCGCAGCACCTTCGCGTCGAGATCGACGGAAGTTCCGCCCTTCTCGAGCAGCGCGAGACACTGGCGCGCCGCGGTCAGCGCACCCTCGCGATCGCTTTTCTTCTCGAGCACCTCGCTCAAGCTGTCGAGCGCATTGGCGGACTGCGGATGCGCCTGCGCGATCATCCGGAAGAGGATGAGCGCTTCGTCGGCGCGCGACGAGTTCAAGAGCCAGTAACCCCACGTGTTGAGCTGGCTCTCCTTCGGCGGCTTCTCAAGCTTCTTGAACTCGGCGAGCGCAGCGGCCGGACCCAATCGCTGGATCGATCCAACGAGGCGCAGCGCCTCCGAGTTGTCGACCGCCGTCCCCGGCTGCGCATGAAGCTTCGCGATCTCGTCCGGTCGCCAGTCGTACTCCATCTGGCGCGCGGCAGCCCATGCGGCTTCCTGTCCGTAGTAACGTTCGACGACGTGCAGCGAGCCGTCGATTCCGGCCGCGATGCCGGCGGCCGTGAGCACCTTGCCGCTGTCGACGAATCGACGGTTCGTGAACACGCGGGCTTCAGGCTCGAACATCGCGAGGCTCTGCAGCGCGCTGTGGTGCGTCGTCACTTCAAGACCGCGCAGCAATCCGGCGTTCGCGTAGACGAGCGCACCGTTGCACACGGACATCATCAGCTCGGCGGTCTTCGCGCGCGCTTGGATCCACTCACGCAGCACGAGGTCGCGCGCCGGCACCTCCCCGCCGGGCACGACGACGATGTCGGGCATCGGACAATCGTCGAGCGTGTACTGCGGCGTTATCGTCGCGAAACCCATGCTCGTCACGGGCTCCTTCGTCCGCGCGACGGTGTACACGTCGAATCCGTGGGTCCCTTTGCCGCGCGCGACCGCGAAGACTTCGCCGGGCCCCGCGAAGTCGAGGAGCTCGACGCCCGGAAACACGACGATCGCGACTTTGCGAGGAGTGCTCACGGCGAACGAGTCTTGCGTGGCAGGGACCGGGGTCGAGAGCAGCGCGCTCGCAACCAAGAGGAACGCGAACGGAGCGAAACGGTGATGCATGGCGGACTCCTTCGAGTGGACACGGGAAGACCAAGATCGATCCGGACGAGGCGCGCGAGTTCGCCTCGGATTCCGATTTTTTCTCAGCCGTCTCCCTCGAGCCGCCGCAGCACTTGGCCGACGTCGTGTACGAGTTTCGCGCGCGCCTTGTAAACCTGGTTGACGTTCTTACCGGTCCGCTCTCCGATCTCGTTCGCCGTCACAGTCTCGTCGAGCAGGAGATCGATCAGCTCGCGGCCCTGCGCGTCGTGCGATCGGCGCACCTCGGCCAGCGCGAACCGCAGGTGCTCCGCCCGCCATTCGCGCTCCCACACTTCGTCGGGGCCCTCGCCTTCATCGGGGATCGCGAGCAACGCCGCGGTCTCTGGTCGATCCTCGCGCGGCCGTCGCATCGCGTCGACGACCTTGTCGCGTGCGATGCGGTGGAGCCAGCCCTTGAACGATCCCTTCGAGCGATCGTAGTGAAACGTCCCAATGCGCTGCGCGATCACGGCGAGACATTGGTCGCGAATGTCCTCGGCGTCCGCTGCGGACAGTCCGAACGCGCGCGCGTAGCTCTCGAGGAGCGGCGCATAGAGCGCGAAGAACTCCTCCCACGCGGCCGAGTCGCGTGAGTCCTTCACGCGTTCGAGGAGCGTGGCGCGCGTGGTCGACATGGCGCTAGCGCGGCTCCGCGCGGCTCGCTTGCGAACGACACACGGCGAGCTGCTCCTTCGCGCGCGCGGCCTCCGGCGTGTGGCCTTCGTCGATGCGCTCGAACGTCGCGACCGATTCCTCGAGCAGTGGAATCGCTTCACCGCCGCGCTGCGCGTCGATCAGCTCCGTCGCGAGGAGCTCGATCGTGCGGCGACGCACCGGACAGTCGGCGCCCATCGCGCGGCAATGAATCTGGAGCGCTTCACGGAGCAGCGGCTCGCTGGCGCCGCCGCGCTCGAGCTCGTGCAGCACGAGTGCGATGCCGTTCATCCACTGCGCGAGCTCGAACGCGCCGTCGCCCTCGAGCGCACGCAGTGCGGCGAAGGCCTCGGCGAACGGAGGCTCGGCCGCGGGCGATCCGGGTTGCTCGACGCGCCGCGCGAGCGCGCGCAACGGGTCGCCCACATCGGTGCGGCGCGCCGCCCATCGCTCTAGCTCGCGCGCGACCGCTTGCCGCGACAGGAGCTCGGCGCTGCGGAAGCTTCCGCGCGCGAACTCGAGGCGTGCATGTCGGCGCAACATGTCGGCCGCGAGCGCGTCGCCGAAGAGCGTGTGCGCCAAGTCGCCGGCGCGGTCCAAGAGAACGCGCGCTTCGTCGAATCGTCCGCGTTGTTGCAAGAACGACGCGTACGCCTTCAACGCGTCGAGCGCGCGCGGATCCTTCGACGCGGAACGCTCCAGCGTCGCGAGCGCACTGGAGAGCAGTTGCTCGTTCTCCCGATCGGAAAGGTCTTGCCCCGCGTGCACGCGGACGATCTTCGTCTCGGCGACCTCCGGGTGATCGTCGCCGAACAGGGCTCGCAAGTCGGCCAGCGCGCGATCGAGAAGCCGGCGCGTGCCCTCGACATCCACCGGTTGGAACTGATTCAGGCGCGCGGTCGCGAGAGTGCGACGGCTCACCGCGGTGTCAGGATGGCCGGCGGGAAGCTCGCGTTCCCGAATCGCGAGCGCCTCGGTCGCAAGGTCGATCGCCTCCCGTTCGTTCATGTCCGCCCGCGCGAGGGACAGCGCGCTCCCCGCGCGTGCGACCTGCAGCTCGTGCGCGTCGTCGATCTCGCGAAAGCGTGCCAGCGCCTTGCGCAGATGCGGCACGGCTTCCGACGCTCGCAACAAGCGGCGGTACGTGTCGCCGATCGTGAGCTCGACTTCCGCTTGCACGTCGGGAGCGCCCGCCAGCGCGGAATCAAGGTCGCGCGCGAGCACTTCGTAAACGTCGAGGAGCCGCGCATCGCCGCCCATCCGCTGCGGCGCGGGAGCGGCGAGCAAATCTTGCACGACGCTGCGGACGAGTTCCGCCTGCTCCGCTTGTTTCTCCGCGCGTCGATGCTCGCTGAGCCAAGCGAGCGCGAGCGCGCCGCCGATCAGCACGATGACCGACACCAGGGCGAGCGGTCTGCGGCGGCGCACGAGATGCTTGCGCAGTACGTAGGCAACGCTGTGACGGCGCGCCTCGATCGGTTCGCCGGCGAGGTAGCGCTCCAGATCACGATCGAACGCTTCCGCCGAACCGTATCGATCCGCGGGTTCGGTCGCGAGCGCCTTCATGACGATCGCATCGAGGTCGCGGTCGACGCCCCGTGCGTGCGCCGAGGGCGCGGGCGGCCGCTCCGTCGTCACGTGCGACGCGATCTCCGCGATCCCGCCCGAGGTGTCGAACGGCAGCCTTCCGGCGATGAGCTCGTACAGCACCGCGCCGAGCGCGTACACGTCCGTGCGCGTGTCGATCGCGTGCGCGGCACCGCGGAATTGTTCCGGCGCGGCGTAGGCCAAGGTGCCGAGGAACTCACCCGGCGCGGTCATGCGCAAGCGATCGACCGGGACCGCGTCTGCGAACGCAGCACCGAAATCGAGCACGTGCGGGTTCGAGTTCGAGTCCACCAGCACATTCGCCGGCTTCAAGTCGCGGTGGATCACGCCGCGGTGGTGCGCGTGCGCGACGGCCGAGACGACGCGCCGGAATAGCGCCAGCCTCTCGCGCAGCGCGGGCTTCGATTCGCGCACCCATTCGTCGAGTCGCACGCCCTCGACGAGCTCCATCGCGCACCACGGCGTCCGATCCGAAACGCCGCTGTCGTACAGCGTGACGATGCCCGGATGATCGAGTCGCGAAGCGAGCTCGATCTCGCGTTCGAATCGCTGGCGCTCACGGCCGGTCGCGTCGCGGCCGGCGAGCAGCACTTTGAGCGCGACCGGGCGCTTGGTCGCCTCCTGTAGCGCGCGGTAGACGATGCCTTGACCGCCACGGTGGATCTCGTGCTCGACGCGATACCCCGGTACGAGGCTGTGATCGTCTCGAGATCCGCTCTCGCGTCGTCGGACCGCGCGCAGCTCGGCGAGCAGCGCGAGCGCGCTTCGTGCCGCCGACAGTCGATCGCGACAGTCGGCGCAGTCTCGGACGTGAACGTCGCCGCCGAGGCTCGAGCGCGCCGCCTCCTCGATTCGTTCGTCGCTCCAGCACTCCGACATCGCCGACGATTGTAGCGCTGACGTGCGTCGCGCGACCGCGATGCTCGTCGAACGCTCGCGCAGGGCGCCCCAAGAAGCCGGCTTCCGTGTTCTAATTCGGACGTGACTCGATCGCGCGTCGCGATCGCTCACGGTCCCTGCACTGGAACCTCTCGGATGAACCCGTTACTCGCGCTCTGCTCGTTGTCGTTTGCCAGTCTCGTCGCAGCTTCGACCGGTGCTCAGAGAACGGCGCTCGCCGATCCCGAACCGATCGCACAGACGCAATGGGCTGCGCGCGCGACGGAGGAACTTCGACGCGAGGAGTACTGCTTCTCGGCCGTGGAGGGCGACGCGCACGCGTGGTCGGCTCCCAACCGCGCACACTCATTTCGAAGTCGCGTGTCCGCCGACGGCTTGGAAGTCGTCCCCCGACTTGCGGACGCCGATGCGCAGTGGAAGCTCGTCCTCTCGACGAGGAGCTTCGGACGCGTAGAGAATTCGTTCGACGTGGGCACACGAGCCATGCGCGCCGCGAACGAGCGCGCCGAGCTCGACCACGGGCCTCTCACCGAGTGGTTCGTGAACGAAGCGCGCGGTCTCGAGCACGGTTGGACGATCGCGAGGCCGCCGACGGGGAGTGGGCCACTCTGGATCGGACTCGATGTCCGCGGCGACCTCGATCTGCGCGTCGACGCGACGGCTCGCGCGGGCGCCTTCGTCGATGCGAGCGGCAGCGCGCGTCTGCGTTACAACGATCTGCTCGTGTTCGACGCGACTAGACGGAAGCTCGACGCGCAGATGCTTTCGAGCCCGGACGGCGTCGGCATCGCGATCGACGATCGCGGCGCCGTGTATCCGCTGACCGTCGACCCGCTCCTCACCGGTCCCGCGTGGACTGTCGAAGGCGATCAGGATTTCGCGAACCTCGGCCGCAGCGTCGCGAGCGCGGGCGATGTCAACGGCGACGGATTCAGCGACGTGATCGTCGGCGCGGTGCTGCACGACAACGGACAGGCCAATGAGGGACGCGCGCTCGTGTACCTGGGATCGGCCGCGGGGCTTTCCACCACCGCTGCATGGACGGTGGAGAGCGATCAGGCGAACGGTTGGCTCGGCGAATCCGTCGCGACCGCGGGCGACGTCAACGGCGACGGCTTCAGCGACGTCATCGTCGGTGCGTACGGTTACGGCAACGGCGAAGCGCAAGAGGGCCGCGCGTTCGTGTACTTGGGCAGCGCCGCGGGACTCTCGACGAGCGCCGCCTGGACCGGGGAGAGCAATCAATCGGGCGGCTTCTTCGGCCGATCGGTAGCCACGGCCGGCGACGTGAACGGCGACGGCTACAGCGACGTCATCGTCGGTGCGACGCGTTTCGACAACGGCGAGCTCAACGAAGGGCGCGCGTACGTCTACCTCGGATCCGCGATCGGGCTCGCGACATCCGCGGCGTGGACCGTCGAAAGCAACCAAGTGGAAGCCGAGTTCGGGAGCGCCGTCGCGAGCGCGGGTGACGTGAACGGCGACGGATACGACGACGTGGTCGTCGGCGCGTACAGCTACTCGAACGGACAGTCGAACGAGGGGCGCGCGTTCTTGTACTTGGGCTCCGCGGCCGGGCTCTCCACCACGGCCGCGTGGACCGCCGAGGGAAATCAGACGAGCGCGTTCTTCGGCTTCTCGGTCGCGACCGCCGGCGACGTCGACGGCGACGGATACAGCGACGTGATCGTCGGTGCGTTTGAGTACGACAACGACCAAGCGAGCGAGGGCCGCGCGTTCGTGTACTTCGGCTCCGCGGCGGGCCTCTCGACGAGCGCCGACTGGACCGCGGAGAGCAATGCCATCAACGCGCAGTTCGGCAACTCGGTCGCGACCGCCGGCGATATCAACGGCGACGGATATAGCGACGTGCTCATCGGTGCGTCGCAGTACTCGGGCGACCAGCTCGACGAAGGCCGGACGTACCTGTACTTGGGCTCGAGCACGGGGCTCACGATCAACACCGCGTGGACATCGGACGGCGATGAGAGCAACGCCGAGCACGGCTTCTCCGTCGCGACGGCCGGCGATGTCAACGGCGACGGCTTCAGTGACGTGATCGTCGGCGCGTACCGATTCGACGGCGACAACGACGAGGAAGGGCGCGCGTCGGTGTACGTGGGATCCGCCGCGGGCCTCGCGATTCTCACCGCGTGGTCGACGGGGAGCGCGCAGGCGAGCGCGTCCCTCGGCTTCTCGACGGCGTGCGCGGGCGACGTGAACGGCGACGGATACAGCGACGCGATCGTCGGCGCATTCCGCTACGACAACGGCGCCACGGACGAAGGCCGCGCATTCGTGTACTTGGGCTCGAGCACGGGGTTCTCCGCAAGCCCCGCTTGGACCGCGGAGAGCGATCAGGCGTTCGCGAGCTTCGGCTGGTCCGTCGCGTCGGCGGGCGACGTCAACGGCGATGGATACGACGACGTGATCGTCGGCGCGCTCTTCTACGACGACGGCGAAACGGATGAAGGGCGCGCGTACGTGTACCTCGGCTCCAGCACAGGCTTGGCGACGAGCGCCGCTTGGATGACGGAGGGCGAACAGGTGCTCGCGAACTTCGGCTGGTCGGTCGCGTCGGCCGGCGACGTCAACGGAGATGGATACGGCGACGTGATCGTCGGCGCGTACAAGTACGACGACGGCGAGCCGGACGAAGGCCGCGCGTTTGTGTACTTGGGATCGAGCACCGGACTCGCCGTGAATGCGGCGTGGACCGCCGAGAGCAATCAGGACGAAGGTTGGTTCGGCTACTCGGTCGCGTGCGCCGGCGACGTCAATGCGGACGGCTACTCCGACGTGATCGTCGGCGCGCAGGGATACGACAACGGACAGTCGAACGAAGGTCGAGCGCTCGTGTACTTGGGATCGCCGTCGGGCTTGGCTGCGCTCCCGTCGTGGACGGCGGAGGGCGATCAAGACCAAGCGCAATTCGGCTACTCCGTCGCGAGCGCGGGCGACGTGAACGGCGACAGCTTCAGCGACGTCATCGTCGGCGCGGCGCTGTACGACAACGGCCAGCTCGACGAAGGACGCGCGAGCGTGTACCTCGGTTCGAGCAGCGGGCTCTCGCTCAGCGCGTCGTCGACGTTCGAAGCCAATCAAGCCGCCGCGGGCTTCGGCGTGTCGGTGGCGTCGGCCGGCGACGTCAACAGCGACGGCTACGGCGACGTGATCATCGGCGCGCCGTACTACGACAACGGCGAGTTGAACGAGGGCCGAGTGTTCGGGTACTTGGGATCGAGCACCGGTCTCGCGGCGACGGCTTCGTGGTTCGCCGAGAGCAATCAGATCGGCGCGCGGTTCGGCATCGCGGTCGCGAGCGCGGGCGACGCGAACGGCGACGGGTTCAGCGACGTGATCCTCGGAGCGTCGCTGTACGACGACGCACAGACCGACGAAGGTGGCGCGTTCCTCTACCTCGGCAACGCGGGCCGCGGAGGCTGGACGCTCGCGCCGCGACAACGACAAGCGAACGACGCTGCTCCGATCGCGCTCCTCGGCCGCTCCAGCGATCGCGACGAGTTCCGCATCCGACTCGGCTTCGCGCGATTGCTCACCGGGTTCGCGTGGTCGAGTGCGCTGACGCCGAAGATGCGCCTCGAATGGGAAATCGACCGGCTGCGCGAACCGCTCGACGGCGAGCGCATCGACG
>JANLUN010000872.1:0-1684 GCA_031363505.1 Planctomycetota bacterium
GCGCTCTTGCTCAAGAGCTCGCGGCGCTACCTCGTTGAAGTCGTGCTCGTTGCCGCTCCGTTTCTCACCGTCACGATCTTCTTCTATTCGCCGCGCTATCGATTCCCGGTCGTGCCCATCGTGTGCGTGCTCGTCGCGTACGCGGTCGTGGAGATCGCGCGCCGCAGTGGATCCCGAGCCCGCTCGATCGCGCTCGCCGCGAGCATTGCTCTCGGCGTTCTGCTTGGACCGCTCGACAAGTCGCTCGACTTCGACGGCCTCGACATGCACCGCGCGGCGTTCCAGCAGTTGCTCGGCACCACGCTCGCAAGCGAGGGCAAGCTGCAAGAGGCCGCGCTGCACTACCGCCGAGCGCACGAACTCGGAGACTCCGACGCCGCCGCGAGCCTCGGCGACGCGCTGCGCCGGCTCGGTCGCGACAACGAAGCCCTGACGGTGCTCCGTGACGCCTCCCGAGAGCGACCGAACAGCGCGTTCGCTCACCGGAGCCTCGCGGTCGCACTCGCGCAGCGCGGCGACCTCGACGAAGCCGAGAGCGAATTCCGCGCGGCGCTGCGCATCGATCCGAACGACTGGGAGTCGCTGTCGGGCCTGGGCAACGTGCACTCGAACCGCGGCGAATTCGCGCAGGCGATCGAGCGCTACGGTGAAGCCCTCCGACTGAACTCGTCGTTCGCAAGCGCGCACTTCAACCTCGGCGGCGCGCTGATGGGCGCGAAACGCTGGGCCGATGCGGAGGCCTCGTTCCGTGCCGCGCTCGCACTGGATCCGAAACTCGTGCAAGCGCGCGCTCAGCTCGCTGAGCTCCTCACGATGCGCGGCGACTTCGCGGGCGCCGTGAATGAGCTGCGCGCCGCCGTGGCACATACTCCCGATCAAGACGCGCTGCGCATCGACCTCGCGTGGCACCTTGCGACCGCGCCGGATGCGAACGTCCGTAATGGCGCCGAGGCGCTGCGCATCGCGGAAGAGCTGAATCGCGCGACGAACGGCAGCGATCCCTTGATCCTCGACACGCTCGCCGCGGCGCTCGCCGAGAACGGCCGTTTCGACGACGCGGTGATCTCGGTCGCGCGCGCGATCGAGCTCCTCGGCAAGGATCTCTCGCCCGCGGAGCTCTCCGAGTTCGTCGCGCGCCGGGACCTCTATCGCGCGCGGCAGCCGTTCCGACAAACGCGCCCATGAGTCGCGCGGTCGAGTCCGGCGGAGAGCACGGTCGCCGCGCGCTCCTCGCGGGCCTTTCAGTATTGATCGCGGCGATCGCGCTCGGCGCGTTCCTCCGCATCCACACGGCGCTCACCGATCCGAGCTTCGACATGCACAGCGCGACGGGGCTCCTCAAGAGCGATCCGGGCCTCCTCTATTACGTCACCGATCGCATCGTCGAGAGCGGCGGAGCGCCGCCGCCGGATCTGCGCGCCGATCCGAACATCGAGTGGCCGGAGCTCTCCGACTGGCCCGCGATGGAGACGGTCGGTCAGGAGTTCGTCGTCGCGTGGTGCAAGCTCTTCCTCGCGCCGGACACGCCGCTGCACATCGTCGCCGTCTACGCGATGGGCATCTTCGCGAGCTTGGTGGCGATCGGCGTGTACGGGCTCGCGTACGAGCTCTCGCGACGACACCTGTGGGCATCGCTCGCCGTGCTCCTCTACACGGGATTCGCCGCGAACTACCGCACGATCGG
>JANLUN010000873.1:0-4256 GCA_031363505.1 Planctomycetota bacterium
GCGCTCTTCTTGAAGTGGAAGCTCCTGACGAAGACGTTCAAGCAGATCTCCGGCGCGAACGTGAGCTCGGAGGACTTCCCGATGCGCTGGGTCGTCATCGGCTCGATCCTCGCGGCGATCGCGCTCGTCCTCGTGCAGCGCTTCAGCCTCGGACTTCCGATGTGGCAGACCGCGCTCGCGATCGTGTTCACGCTGCCGTTGATGCTCGTCGGGTTGCGCGTCCTCGGCGAAACGAACTGGGGACCGATCAGCGCGCTGTCGAACCTGATGCAGGGCGTCTTCGGCGCGATCGCACCCGGCAACGTGCAGGCGAACATGCTCGCGAGCGGCGTCACCGGCTCGATCGTGGCCGAATCGGAAGGCCTGATGCAGAGCTACAAGACCGGTGAGATGGTGGGCTCGACGCCGCGCTACATCACGTACATCCAGCTGATGGCGATCCCGGTCGGAGCGATCGCACTCTCGTTCGCGTATCCGATCCTGCGCGACACGTACGGCATCGGCGGCGAGCACGGCTTGCAGAGCCCGATCTCGCAGAAGTGGTACGGCTTCGCGAAGTTGCTCTCGCAAGGAGTGCACGTGCTGCATCCGAGCGCGCTGTGGGCGCTCGTGATCGCGGGTGTGCTCGGCGTCGTCTTCACCGTGCTCGAGCAGAATCCGAAGATCCGCACGTGGGTTCCGTCGCCGACGGGGATCGGCATCGGAATGCTCGTGCCGGCGAGCGCGGTCTCGACGATGCTCGTCGGTGCGTTGATCGACTGGTTCGCTCGGCGACGCGATCCGAAGGCGACGGATGCTTGGATCTTGCCGCTGGCTGCGGGATTCATCGCCGGTGAAGCGCTCGTCGCGATCTTGCTGCCGCTGTTGATCGTGCTCGGGATCATGGCGGTGAGCTGAGCGCGGTAACGGGTTCAGGTAGCGAACGCGTTTCGGAGCCGGCCTCGGCGATCAATCGCTGACTTCACTGAATCGGCGATGATCAGAACCGCGAGCTTTCGTCCGCGTGAACGCGGCGTCGCCCACAGCCCACTTCGTGCGCGATGAAGTCGCGCACGAAGCTTGCACGCTCCGCGAGCGCCGACCAACCTTGGCCGCGATGCTCCCCGCCGACCCCACGAGCGCCGTCCTTTCGGCGTTCACCGATCCGCACGACGCCGGCGGCGGCATCGCGGAGCTCGACGGGATCGTCACGCGGCTCGAGCATGCCGGTGACCGACGCTCCGCGCTCGATGGGATCGTGGAGCTCGCGACGTGGGTGCGCAGGCTCGATCCGCAACTGCGCTGGCCGACGGGTGAGCCCGATCCGTCGCGCGGTCAACCGGCCGCGCGCGCGCTCGGCGTGCTCGCGATGGTGCTCGAGCGCTCGCCGCGCGCGCAGGCCGCTGTCGCGAGCGCGATCCAGCGCGCCGCCGCTGAGACCGAGGGATTGGCGCTTTTCGCCGAGGTCGGCGTGCCGAGCGACCGCGGGCTCTTCGACGAAGCGAGCGATCGGTTCGCGCGGAAGATGCTGCCGCGGCCGCGTGACGAGCAGGATCTGGCGGAGCTCGTGCTGCGCGCGTTTCCCGACGAAGACGCCGCCGTCTGGCTGGAAACGCTCGATCTCGAAGTGGCTGCGCGGTTCGTGAAGGCACTCCAACTCGCGCCGAAGTCCCTGGCACGGTGGCGCGATGCGTGCGACGACGCACTGCTGCTCCTCGCGACGCGCATCTCCGCGCTCGGCTGCGGCGAGGCGCTGCGCGTCCGGCGCAGTGAGCTGGGCGTGCGCGGCTCGCCGTACCTGGCTCTGCCGCGCGCGGTCGATGCGCTCCTCGCAGCGTGGCGCTGCGGCGACGACGACCGCGAAGCCCTCGCAGCTTTCCGCACCGCGGTCGACGGCGCGCGCGCGGGTTGCGACGAAGTGGTGAATGCGCTCGAGCGACGCGGCGTCAGTATCGACCTCGTCTATGCGGTCGACGCGATCGAGAAACTCCTACAACGCGCGGAAGCACTCGTCGAGGCCGTGCGTCCGCCTGCGAGCGAGAAGGGCAAGCTGCGCGCGTCGCACGCGCTCCTCTCGGAACTCGTGCGCGCTCGGCTCTCCGACACGAGCTTCGTGGCGCTGGTGCGCGACAACGGCCGTCTCCTGGCGCGCAAGATCGTCGAGCGCGCGGGCCGCACCGGCGAGCACTACATCGCGTCGACGCCGCGCGAGCATCTCGCGATGTGGGGCTCGGCACTCGTCGGCGGGATCGTGACGACGGCGACGGCGGCGCTCAAGATCGTGATCGCCGGCGCCAAGCTGCCCCTCTTCGTCGAGGGCTTCTTCGCGAGCACGAACTACGCAGTGAGCTTCGTCCTCATCCAAGTCGCGCACGGCACGCTCGCCACGAAGCAACCCGCGATGACGGCGGCGACGCTGGCCGGCATCCTCGCGCGATCCAGCGGAGAGACACGCTCCGCGGAACTCGCGACGCACCTCGTGAAGATCGTGCGGTCGCAGCTCGCGGCAGCGCTCGGAAACATCGTCGCGGTGTCGGTAGGCGCGACTCTGTTCGATCTGGCCTGGCGAGCCTCGCACGGCAAACCATTCCTCGACCCCGACGAGGCAGCGTACGTGCTGCACTCGCTCGATCCGTTCACGACGGGCACGCTTCTCTACGCGGCGATCACGGGTGTACTCCTGTGGCTCGCGAGCTTGTCGTCCGGCGCGATCGGAAACTGGTCCGCGTACCACCGTCTACCGCTCGCGATCGCGGAGCATCGTCTCGGAAGCGTTCTCGGTGTTCCGCGCATGCAGTCGCTCAGCCGCGCGTTCGCGTCGAACGTGTCGAGCATCGGCGGCAGCATCGTGCTCGGCGTGCTCCTCGGCATGACGCCGATCGTCGGCAAGTTCTTCGGCCTGCCGATCGACGTGCGGCACGTGACGCTTTCGACGGGGCAGATGGCGCTGGCACTGGCTGCGGATCTTCCGACGGCTCCGGAGCATAGCGGCGCACTGCGCGCGGCCGTCGGCATCGCGGCGATCTTCGTGCTCAATCTCGGCGTCAGCTTCTCCCTAGCGCTCGCGATCGCTGCGCGCGCACGGTCCGTGCGGCTGAGGGAGATCCCGGGGCTCGCACGCGCCTTCGCGGGGCATGTGGCTCGACGGCCGATGGAGCTCGTGTGGCCGCCGCGCGCGAGCATGCCGTAGCATGGACGCTCGGGCCGCGCGCTTCATCGCCGGTGAAGCGCCTGTCGCGATCCGCCGGGACTCGCCCCTTGCGCCCCCTTGCGCATCGGCGCACCGCACTCGACAACACAGGCTGGTTCGACATGGAAGACACCGGAGCGCAGGGTCGGAGCGAGCGAGCTGCGCGGGAGAGCGGTCCGCCGTCGAGCTCGCGCGCCGTACGTCCGGACCGGTCGCCGACCAAGTCTTTGGGGCAAGGAAGCGCTCCCACGCCGACGGTGGAAGCGCTGCAATCGGCGCTGCGACGGAGCGAGGCGCACTACCGCGCGCTGCTCGAGTCGATCCTCGATCCCCTGATCACGATCGACGATCACGGGACGATCCGCGAAGTGAGCGCGTCGGTCGAGCGCGTGTTCGGCTACGCGCCGGCCGATCTCGTCGGCCGCAACATCAAGCTCTTGATGCCCGAGCCGCACCTCTCACAGCACGACGAGTACCTCGCCAACTACCGCCGAACCGGCGTCACGAACATCCTGAATCGGACGCGCGAGTTCGAGGTCGTGCGCAAGGACGGCTCGCGCTTCATCTGCGAGCTCTCCGTGTCGCGTGTCGACCCCGATGGCGGCGCCGCGTGCTTCTTCGTCGGCACGTTTCGCGACGTCAGCGCCCGCAAGTCAGCCGAATCGGCGCTGCGCGACAGAGAGCAGCGCTTCCATGCGATCTTCGACGGCACGTATCAACATCTCGGCCTGCTCGACCCTGAGGGCCAGATCCTCGAGATCAACCAAACTGCGCTCGACGCCACGCACGTGCTGCACGAGGACCTCATCGGTGCTCCGTTCTGGGAAGGACCGTGGTGGTCCGACGTGCCGACGCGGGAACGGATCCGGGGCGGAGTCGCTGCTGCGGCGGCGGGCAAGTTCGTGCGCTTCGAGGTGGAGATCTGCGCGCGACACGGCGCGCCGATCGACCTGGATTTCTCGCTCAAGCCGGTGAGGAACGAGAACGGCGACGTCGTACTCTTGATCCCCGAAGGACGCGACATCTCCGAATTCAAGCGTGCGCAGCGGGCCGAGACGACGATGCTGCGCGCGCTGGCGTCGATCGG
>JANLUN010000254.1:0-5083 GCA_031363505.1 Planctomycetota bacterium
TCGGTCAACGCGGCGACGACCTCCGGCGTGAAGTCGGACGTGAGGAAGATCATCGGACGATCCGCGAGCATTCCGCGCAGCTCCGCGAGTGCGGACTTGCGCGCGTGCGCCGTGGGCGCGCTCCACAGTGTTTTCGTGCAGTCCATCCGCAGACCGAGATCGATCTGACCTTCGTTGTGGATCTGAGGCGCATCCACGAACAACGAGTGATGGAGCGCGGGCACGAGCGGGTTCCCTTGCACGAGCCCGGTGTCGCCCTGCGTTGCAGCGCCGAACAGCGGCAGCACGACGACAGCGCGCGCATCCGCGTGCGCCTCCGCTGCGAGGATCTCATCCGGTACCGGCGGACGAACGATCGCGGGGTCGGGCACGAGTCGTCCGTGCTCGACGGAGAGCGGCAGCGCGCCCGCTTGCGAGCCCCACGACAAGTACGCGCGCGGAACGAAGAGCGTCGTGGGCACCCACACGATTACGAGCGCGATCGTCGCGTATCGACGAATCCCACCGGCCGCGATCGCTCGCGCGAAGCACACGCCTGCCGGCACCGCCCACAAGAGGCCTGATAGACGGGCCATCTTGTATTCGTTCCCCTGCGGCATCTCGCCAGCGAGGACCAGCGCACCCGCACTGGTCGCCGCCACGCACCAACGCCAGCGAGCCGCGGCGCTCATCGATCGCAGACCGAGCACGCCGGGGATGAGCAAGACGATCACGGGGCCGACGAGATTCGTCCACGGAGTTCCACCGAGCGGCGGGTTGCCAAAGAGCTCGGGTCCCGTCGGCGCAGGCTTCGCCGCGGGCAAGAGGAACGGTACTGCGATCGCCAGCGCGAGAACTCCGGCGGCGAGCCACGTGAGCCGTGCTCGCGCATCGCCGCGCACGAACGTCGGCGCGATCCACACCGCCATCCACACGCCGACGAGGCCACCGACGAGCGGATTCAGCGCGAGCGAGAGTCCGGCGCACACTCCCGCGCCGAGCACGAAGCTCGCGCGCGCATCGGAACGAGCGCATCGCGCGAGCGCCCAGAGTCCAAACGGCAACGCGAGCGCGTACGACGACACATTGAGGAACTTGGGCAGGAATGCCTGCAGCCTCGGATCCCAGCCGAAGCTCTCGCGCGCGAACGTCATCGGCGCGAGCGCGTACACCGGCGTGAGGCCGATCGAATCGACGCTCGAGAGCGCCATCCCGATCCAACCCAAGCCGTTGAATCCGAGCACGGCCGTCCAGAAGCACGCGCGCCGCGCGCCGAACGACAATCCGAGCGCGCGGCCGAGCGCGTCGAGCGCGGGAGCGAAGAAGAGCGCAGCGAGTCCATTGAGCAGCGTGAACGCCCAGAGCGGTCCAATGCCGGTGCGACCGAGCAACGCGCCGAGGAGCGGGTAGAGCGTGTAGTACCGCAGCGGTGAACCCGCGTGATACGGGTTCTCGGGCGTGAATCCGTCGCGCAACACGGCCTCGCCGATCGCGACGTGCGTGTAGCCGTGGTAGCTCGCACGCACGGCGTCGCCGCCGGCCGCGAGGATCACGAGCACGACCACGGCGAGACCCAGGCCTTCGAGCCAAGGCACCCACACCGAGCGATCATCGACACGAATCTTCATCGGCCGCGCGTGAGCGCCGGACCCGCGCCGTCGTCGTCACCGCTAGCACGGATCCACGGCTCTTCCGCGAGAACGCGCGGCGCGCCGCGCCGTCCGTCGAGCGGCTCGGGCACGAGACCGCGCAGCCGCTGCAGCGAACGCGCGCTCTCGAGGCCTTCCGGCGTCGTCGCGAGGTTCTCCTTCTCGCGCGGGTCGCGCGCGAGATCGAACAAGTACGCGCGCGGCGTCTCGCCCGCCGCGACCTTGTGATCGACGATCCACTTCAAGCCGCGTTCGGCGTCGACGACGCCCCACTGTCGCGCGCGCTTCTCGTCTTTCACGCCCGTGTCGAGCATGGGCTCGAAGTCGGTGTGCAAGTACAGCCAGCGCCGCTTGGGAACGGCCGCGTCGAGCATCACGGGCGCGAGCGAGCGGCTGTGCGACAAGTCTCCGTCCGCACTCTTGCCGGTCGCGAGCTCGACGAGCGTCGCCGGGAGATCGATCAAGCTCACGGCGTGCTCGATCACGCGTCCACGCGGCGCGCTGCGCATCGAGTCGGGCGAGCCCGGCGACTTCGGAAAGCGCACGATCCACGGCACGCGCACGAGCTCTTCATGAAGCGTCACGGTGTGCCCGATCCAGCCGCGGTCCATGATCTCTTCGCCGTGATCGGCGTTGAACACGATGAGCGCGTCGTCGAACAATCCGCGGTCCTTCAGCCCTTGCACGAGATCTCCGACCGCACGATCGACCCAAGCGACTTCGCTCGCGTAGCGACCGCGCAGGAACTCGACGTCCGCCGGCGAGAGCTCGGAGCGACGCTTGAGCAGCTCGTTCAGGTCCTCGTCCCCGCGCAGCGGACCGCCGTACGGGGCGCTCGTTTGCGCGCCGAAGCCGGGACCGAAGCGCAAGCCTTCGTGCTCCTCGTAGCGGTAATGCGGATCGAAGAGCCACGCGAACAGGAACACTGGCTCGTCGCCTTCGCGGCGCGCCTCGTCGAGGAACGTGAGGAGCCGCGCCACGGCCGCGCGCGCCGTCGATCCTTCGTGACCCGTGGCAAACGAGTCGTCCCAGCGCTCGAACCCGCGCGCGATGCCGATCTTGCTCGTCGTGATGAAGTTCGTCATCACTCCCGCCGTCGAGATTCCCCGCGACGCGAGGAGCGGCACGAGCGGCGCGTCCTCCGCCGGACAGGTACTCGTCAGCCGTAGGACACCGTGTTCCCACGGCCAACGACCCGAGAGCTGCGAGACGAGGCTCGGAATCGTCCACGGAGCCGGCGTGTAGGCACGCTCGAAGCGCACGCCGTCGGCCGCGAGCGCGTCGATGTGCGGAGAGACCCGCTCGCCGTTTTCACCGACCGCGGCGTTCCCGTAGCAACTGAGCGCGTCCGCGCGCAGCGTGTCGACTTCGATCCAGACGACGATTTTGGGGCGTTCCGGCGCGCACGCAGCGCACATCAGCGCGAGAACGCAGCCGAACGCCGATGCGATCTGCGCCCAGCGGGGATCGAGAGTGCGCGGGCGTGGGGAACGAAGCATCGCAGGCGTTCGAATGCCGGCGCATTGGAACGTGCCGCTGGACTAGAGACAAGCAGCGCGCGGTCCCGATCTCGCGCGCACAGGCTCGCGCGCGCAGGTCAGAGGCGACGACCGCGCGCCTCGACGACGGGGCGGAGGAGCTGCTGCAGTTCTGCGAGATCGGCGCTCGTCAACGCTTGATCCTTGTCGCACAGCGCGGCGGCCGGATTGGGGTGCGCTTCGATGATCAACCCGTCGGCGCCTGCCGCGGCGGCCGCGAGCGAGAGCGGGATCACGAGCTCACGCACGCCCGCTGCGTGCGAAGGATCGACGATCACGGGCAAGTGCGTGCGCGACTTGAGCACGGGCACGGCGCTGATGTCGAGCGTGTTGCGCGTCGCGGTCTCGAACGTGCGGATCCCGCGCTCGCAGAGCACGACCCGATGGTTGCCGCCCGCCATGATGTACTCGGCCGCGAGGAGGAGCTCTTCGATCGTCGCGCTCATGCCGCGCTTCAGCAGCACGGGACGCGTCGAGCGCCCGACTTCGCGAAGCAGCGCGAAGTTCTGCATGTTGCGCGCGCCCACTTGCAGCATGTCGGCCTTCTCGGCGACGCGCTCGACGTCCTCCGGACGCAGCACTTCGGTGACGATCGGCAGCTCGTACGCGCGACCCGCCTCGGCGAGGATCTCGAGGCCCGGGAAGCCGAGACCTTGGAACGCGTAGGGCGACGTGCGCGGCTTGAATGCGCCGCCGCGCAGGATCGTCGCTCCGGCGCGCTTCGCCATCGCGGCCGCGTCCATCACCTGCTGCCGGTTCTCGACTGCGCACGGACCGATGATCAGCACGAAGCGATCTCCGCCGATGTCCGCTCCCCCGATCTGGACGTGCGTTCGGAGCGCGGGATCCTTCAAACTGCACAGGCGCAGGTTTGAGTTCGATGCGATCTTTGCCAGCGGGACGGCCGCCGGCGCCGCCGGGCACGCCGCGACTTCGTCGGTGGGCGATTCCGCGAGTGCTTCGGCGGGCGTCGCGAAGGTCGAGACGGGGATACCGTCCTTCTCGGTCCGCCGCGGATAGCTGCCGAGCACTTTCAAGTGGTTCGTGTGCGCGCGCACTTCCTGCAGTGCCGCCGCGACGCGCGGATCGGACACGTGCCCGTCGAAGTCGGCGTAGAAGAGATACTCCCACGGTGAGCTCGGCTGCGGCCGGCTCTCGAGCTTGCTGAGGCTCAGCCCTTGCTGGTTGAACACTTGCAAGCACTCGAGCAACGCGCCGCGGCGGTGATTCACCGCGAACACGAGCGACGTCTTGCTCGGGCGGCGCGGATCGACGGACTCGGCCGCCGTCGCGATGAGCAGGAAGCGCGTCAGGTTGACGTTCTGGTCGGCGATGTCGCGGCGCAGCACAGTGAGACCGTACTGCTGCGCGGCCTCTTCCGAAGCGATCGCCGCGATGCTCGCGTCGCCCTCGCGCTCGACCGATTGCGCCGCACCCGCGGTGTCATGGTGACTCTCGACCACGCATCCCACGAGCGAGTCGAGGAAGCGCTGGCACTGCTGCAACGCGACGGGATGGCTGCGGATGACCCTGATGTCGTTCAGCGTCGCGCCCGGCCGGCCCACGAGACAATGCTCGACGGGCCACACTTCCTCACCGACGATCGTGATCGGACGGTGCGCCAAGAGGCCCTGGACCTCGTTGATCGTTCCCGCAATCGTGTTCTCGATCGGCAGGAGCGCGTAGTGCACCTCGCCGGCTTCGAGCGCCTCGATCGCCGCGGTGAAGCTGCGAAAGCCGATGCGCTCCAGTCGCGCGACCTCGCGCGTAGCGAAGATCTTCGTGATCGTCAGATCGCTGTAGCACGCGGGGACGCCCTGGTAGCCGACGCGCACCGATTGCACGCCGTGTCGTGCGGCATGCGCATGCGAATCCAGGAACCGCTCCTGATCACGGCGCGACCAATTCAGGATCTCG
>JANLUN010000008.1:0-1964 GCA_031363505.1 Planctomycetota bacterium
ACATCGTGAAGCTGCGCGAGGCGATCCGCGCGTTCTTTCGCCGACGGCTCGTCGAAGTCGAGCTCTTCCTGCCCTGGTCGGCGCAACAGATGCGCGGGGAGATCTTCGCGAGCTGCGAGGTGCTCGAGGAGCGCGCCGATAGCGACGGCGCGTTCTTCCGCGTCCGCGGTGAGCGTGACGCGATGAAGCGTCTGCGCGAGCAAGTCGGCCAAGTGCCCGGAGCCCGCAAGGGCTGACGCGAGCGTCGGTCGCGCTCGAGATCGGCGCCTCCTGAAGTCGAGGTGATTGAGCCGCGCGTGAGGCCGCTACGGACGCAGCCCGCTTGTCGGCGCGAAGGCTCTCCGCTACCCTCTCCGCCCCAAAACCCCGTCTCGAACCCCACACGAACACTCCATGAAGATCGTCGCCTGCATCAAACGCGTCCCCACCACCGAGGCGCAGGCCAAGGTCGGTGCCGACGGCAAGAGCCTCGATGCGGCCGGCTTCCAATACATGACCTCGTTCTACGACGAGATCGCGGTCGAGGAAGCGATCAAGACAAAGGAGAAGCTCGGCGGCGACGTGACCGTGCTCACGATCGGTCCGAGCGACGCGTCGAAGGAAGTGCGCGAGTTCATGGCGCGGGGCGCCGACGTCGGCGTGATCTTGAAGGACGCGAACTGGTCCGCGCGCGATGCACGCGCGACGGCCAAGGTGCTCGCGGCGAAGATCCAGAAGCTCGCGCCCGACGTCGTATTCGCGGGCCGCGTCGCGACCGATCGCGACAACGCGGCCGTCGGACCGATGCTCGCGACGTACCTCGGCTGGGCGTGCGTCACCGAAGTGATCTCGATCGACCTGCAAGCCTCGAGCGGAACCGCGAAGCGCGAGACCGAGCACGGCATCGAGACGGTCACGTTCTCGCTGCCCGCGGTCGTGACGTGCAACAAGGGCTTGAACGAGCCGCGCCGCGCGAATCTCAAAGGCATCATGGCGGTCAAGGCCAAGCCGATCGCCGAGGAAGCGTTCGAAGACGTGCCGAGTCAGATGGTCGTCGAAAAGCTCGAGCTCCCGCCGGCGCGCAAGGCCGGTCGCATCGTGGGCGAAGGCGCGGCGGCTGTGCCCGCACTGATCCAAGCGCTCAAGACCGAAGCGCAGGTTCTCTGAGACTCACCTGAGGAAAGTGCGATGCCCACGCTCGTCGTCTACGTCGAACAGGAACACGGCCGCCCGAGTCGCGCGAGCCTCGAGTGCTTGAGCGCGGCGCGCTCGCTCGGACAACCCGTCATCGCCGTGCTCGGCGGCGACGGCGCGAAGACCGCCGCCGGTGAACTCGGAAAGTTCGGCGCGAGCAAGGTCGTGTGCTTGACCGGCGCGAAGGAGCACAGTGCCGACGCGCTCGCACGCCAAGTCGCCGGCATCGTGCGCGACCAACGAGCGAATGCGTTCCTCGCCGCCGCGACGAGCTCGGGCAAGGACATCGCGCCGCGCGTCGCGGCGCACCTCGACTCGACGCTCTTCAGCGACTGCACGGGTCTCACCGCTCAAGGCGAGTCGATCCACGCCGTGCGTCCGTGGCTCGCGGGCAAAGCCGTGGCGACGCTGTCGTCGCAATCGCCGGTGTTCTGCGCCACGACGCGCGCGAATGCGTTCACCGCGAAGGAGACCGGCAGCAATGCCGAGGTGCTCGAAGTCGCTGCGGCGACGGACGGCAAGGCGCGCGTCACTTCGGTCGCGGCGAAAGCCGGCGGCAAGCTCGACGTGAAGGAAGCCGCGGTCGTCGTGTCCGGCGGTCGCGGTCTCAAAGGCCCCGAGCATTTCCATCTGCTCGAAGAGCTCGCCGCCGCGTTCGGCAACGCAGCGACGGGCGCGAGTCGTGCGGTCGTCGACGCCGGTTGGCGTCCGCACGCCGAACAAGTCGGACAGACGGGCAAGACCGTCGCTCCGCAGCTCTACGTCGCCGTCGGCATCAGCGGCGCGATCCA
>JANLUN010000066.1:0-2638 GCA_031363505.1 Planctomycetota bacterium
GTTCTTCACGAAGCGCTCGACGTACGACGCGGCGCCGTAGCGGAGCCAGCGCGGGATCTTTTTCTCCGCCCAGAACGGCTCGGCGTACCCCGCGATGTCGCCGCGCCCGCCGTCGCCGATCCAGCGGCTCACCGCCATCCACGAAGGATCGATCGCGTCGACGTAGCTCTGCGCCGCGGCCCAGCGCAACCAGTACGTGCCCCAACCGGCGAGCTTCTGATCCTTGCGGTCCCAGTAGCTGACGCCGCATCCGAGGAAGCGCGGCGGCGTTGCCGTGCGATCGTAGAAAGCGTCGGCGAAGTACGCGCCGTGCAGCGACGAGAAGCCCTCGGCTTCGATCAAGATCGGCTGGTTTCCCGCGGCTTGGTTGTACTGCTGCAAGCTGTTCAGCACGACGAAGTGCGGCTTCGTCGCCGGCTCGACGCCGAAGAGCCGCACGAGCTCGGGGTAGATCTTGTCGGCGTGCCAACGCGCGAGATTCGCGCCGTTCCAATCACACGTGGCCCACACTTCGAAGCGCTCGCCGACGAGCTTCCACGGTTGCTCGATCTTCGAGTGGTATTCGTCGGCCTTGGCCATGTCGAGCCACTCTTCGCCGCACTTCCACTGGATCGCCTTCCACTTCTCGAAGTCCGCGGGAGCGATCCAGCTGTTGTCGTCCGGGCGGAACTCGTAACCCTGCGACTTCCATTCAGCGACTTGCTTCGCGAGCGCGGCCTCGACGGGATCGGACCAACGGCCCGTTGAGTCCTTCGTCCAACCCATGCTCAGGTACGGCACGTCGGCTTCGGCGACCCATTCGTCCTTGAATCGCGCGAGACCCTTCTCCTTCATCTTCGCCGCTTCTTCGCGCTTGTACTTGGCGAGCTCTGCGAAGCTGTCGAACCATTTCCCGTCGTACTGCTGGTGGCGCAGCCCCTTGTGCGCGGCCTCGTTCTTCGCGTCGATCTCGAGGACGAGCTTGTAGATCTTGGTCGCGTCGGCCTCCGGCGCTCCGGTCGCGAGCTCGATCAACTTGGCGACGTCCTTGCCGGCGGCAGTGATCTTCGCGTCGAGCGCGGCGTCATCAGCCGCGGCTTGTACCGGCGCACGGGACGCCGTCGAAACGAAGCTGGGCGAAGCGAGGAGACTCAGGGTCAGTTCGAGGATCATGAGAGATGTGGGCGTGTCGCACGCGGATGAAACGAGGATCACCGGATCGAAGCCGGCCCGAGATCATGGAGCTCGGACCGGGCTTTCGCACGGACGGGGGACTCGAGCGGCTCTACGTCCCGGCGGAGAGAGTATCGCGTGACAAGGAGTCCGCGGTACTGGTTCGCGATCGCGACCGAAATCCTACGTTAGACGCACGCGGCCCAGGCCCGCCCGGAGCGATCGCCGCCCGCTGAACCGCGCCGATCCGTGGACAGCGGTGCACTCTGGTCACCAGTCCAATCGGTACCCGCTTGTCCAGTGCGTCGTGGCGTCGATGCAGAAGCTCGCGGCCCCGTTGCGGGAATAAACCTGGTAGCGGCGACGGTCAACTCCACGCGCATCGCGTGGCGTAGCGACGTCGAGACGGTGCGCGTCGTCTGATTGCGTCCCTGACCGCCCGCGCTGCTCGCGGCGATCGCGCCGGCGAAAGGCGCGCCGCCCGGACCGAGCACGACCCCCTTGAAGCGGACGTCGGCCTGAACCGATGGACATTCGTCGGGCGCGTCGGGGCGCGAGTCGAGAGCGGCGCCGATCGCGCCCGCTCCGACGGTCGTCATCAGGCTACGAACAGCAACCGAATCGAAAAGTGGTGCGGCATGAATTGGACTGCTTTGTGATTGAGCCCGCGCCCTCCCCCAGGCTCCTTCCCACAGCCCAGCGCGGTCGGTCATTCCTGCCGGCTCGGCGCCTGATTGCGGTCGCGGAGCCGCACGGACGATCGGACGCAAAGACTTGGAATCACAGTCGGGCGGGCAGCCTGTCGAAAGAACCTGAGCCAGCATCGCCCGCGCTCCATCCTCCGGCCGGATCGGATATCCTCCCTCTCATCATGATGTCATCGTCCAACGGACCCGCGACCGGCTCGAACGAGTCGGCCACGCTCACCGTTCCGTTCGTCGACTCGCCGTTCTTGGACGAGTTGCTTCCGAAGTCCGGTCTGAACGCCGCCGATCAAGCGCTCGTCCGCGAGTACGCGGAGAAGGGCTACATCACGATCGACCTCGGGCTGCCCGACTTCGACGCGGTCGCAGCTTCGGTGCTCAAGGATCTCGCGCCGCTCTACCCCAAGGACGATCGACGCGTCGCGGAAGCGTGGTACTTCAACGACGCCGTCCGGAAGGTCGCGTGCGCGCCGAAGCTCCTGGACGTTCTGCGCAAGCTCTACCAACGCGAGCCGATCCCGTTCCAAACGCTGAACTTCGACGCGGGCACGCAGCAGCCGGCGCACAGCGACACGATCCACTTCCACTGCGTCCCCCACCATTACATGTGCGGCGTGTGGGTCGCGTTCGAGGACATCCAACCGGGCACGGGCGAGCTCTTCGTCGTTCCGAAGAGCCACCGGTTGAAGACGTTCGACATGCTCGACCTCGGTCTCACGCCCAATCCCAGCGCGTATCGCGACTACGAGAAGTCGATGGGCAAGATCCTCGAGGCCGAGGGT
>JANLUN010000074.1:0-3010 GCA_031363505.1 Planctomycetota bacterium
GCGCTCGTGATGAGCGCGAACGCGTCCCCGCGCGACGTGCCGCATCCTGGAATGGTCGTGGCCGTGGTTCTCACGATGGTCGCCTGGGTCTTCATGCTGCCGGGCTTCTTCATCGTGGAGCCGAATCTCGGCCGCGCGCTCGTCCTGTTCGGCAAGTACCGCGGAACGGCGCGCACGCCGGGCTTCTTCTGGACGAACCCGTTCACCTCGAAGAAGAAGGTGTCGCTGCGCGCTCACAACTTGAACGGCAAGACGCTCAAGGTGAACGATCTGCTCGGCAATCCGATCGAGATCGCTGCGGTTGTCGTGTGGCAAGTACGCGACTCTGCGCAGGCGCTGTTCGACGTCGAGGAGTTTCAGCACTTCGTCGATGTCCAGAGCGAATCGGCAGTGCGTATGGTCGCCAGCCGCCACCCGTACGACGACGGACAGACCATCGATGTCTCGACGACGCTCCGCGGCAGCGCGGACGTGGTCGCGCAGGAGCTGCTAGGCGAATTGCAGCAGCGGCTCGACATCGCGGGGATCGAGGTGCTGGAAGCGCGCCTTTCGCACCTCGCGTACGCGCAGGAGATCGCGGCCGTGATGCTCCAGCGTCAACAGGCCGGCGCGATCATCGCCGCGCGAGCCATGATCGTGGACGGCGCAGTGGGGATGGTGGAGATGGCGCTCACGAAGCTCAGCGACAAGCGAATCGTCGAGTTGGACGACGAGCGCCGTGCGACGCTCGTGGGCAATCTACTCGTCGTGCTGTGTGGACAAGCGGCACCGACGCCGGTCCTCAACACGGGCTCCCTGTACAACTAGACGCGGGATCTCATGGCCACGCGCGGATCGAAGGCAACGGAACCTCCCGAGCCGCCCGAGCGCAAACCGTTCCTCCTTCGGCTCTCTCCGGACTTGATGGCGGAACTGCGCGAGTGGGCGAACCAGGATTTGCGCAGCCTGAATGCCCACATCGAGTTCCTGCTGCGCGATGCGGTGCGACAACGCCGGGGGGATCGCCCGCAGCGCGGCGAGAGCTCGCGGCGTTGAATCGATGTGCGTGCGTGACCCGTGGTAGCGTCTGGCACCGATCAGCGGAGTGCGCGCGGACGGGCCGCACGGCCTCTAGCAGCCGGACGCGCACACGCACGCGCTTCGTTCCACGCACACACACCCGAGCACAGACAGGGGCATTGGCACAGATCCACGTAGGAATCCGATGACACTCACTCGAGAAGCCGCTTGGCAACACCTCTGCAGCTGGACGAAATCAGACGCGCTGCGAAAACACGCGCGCGCCGTTGAGCTCGTGATGCGCAAGGCCGCGCACAAGTACGGTCGAGGGGCGGCGGACGAAGAGTCGTGGGGCATCGCTGGAATGCTCCATGACGCCGACTACGAAGCGTGGCCCGAGGATCACCCGCGACGGATCGTCGCGTGGCTTCGCGAACACGGCGAGCCGGAGATCGCGCACGCCGTGTCCGCGCACTACACACGCTGGAATGTGTCGTACGACACGTTGCTCGACAAGTCGTTGCTGGCTTGCGACGAGCTCACCGGCTTCGTCGGCGCGTGCTGTCACGTGCGCTCCGGAGGGATCATGACGCTCGAGCCGAAGAGCGTCGTGAAGAAGCTCAAGGACAAACACTTCGCGGCCAAGGTCGAGCGCAGCGAAGTGGCGGCTGGTGCGCAGCATCTCGGCGTCGAACTCGAAGCGCACATCGCGTTCGTCATCGAGTCATTGCGTCCGCACGCGGACGAGATCGGGCTTGGCGGTCGTGGCGAGTTGACCGCGCAGACCGGCTCCGAGTGAGGCCGCGGACGACGACGCCCGCCTGCTAGAGCTCGAGATCGCGCATCTCCAGGGCAAGTTGTGGGGAGCTCCGCGGATTGTCGATAAGATTCGCGGCAGCTTGAGTGCAACTCGCACCATGATCCCAGCACACCATGACCCACTCATTCCTTCGGCTCACTTCCTTGGCCCTGCTCACGGGCCTGGCGACCGCACGATCGACCGGTGATTGGGAGGTGCTCGGTACTGCGGGCATGAGCTCCGCGGGCGTTTGGTGTTGTCAGATCTCGTTCGACGCGACCGACCGCGCGTACGTCGCCTACCAAGATCACAGCTTGGGCCACAACCCGACGAGCGTGAAGCGCTTCGCGAACGGCGAGTGGTCGTACGTCGGAGCCAAGGGCGGCGCCAGCGTCGGCACCGGCTGGTACAACCATCTCGCGTTCGACAGCGCGGGAACTCTCTACGTCGCGAGTCGCGACTACGGCGTCGCGGGCAAGTTGAACGTGCGCCGCGCGACGAGCGGCTCATCGACGACGTGGAGCAACGTCGGACCGACCGGGATCAGCAACGGCGACGCGCACTACACGCACCTCGTGGTTGGCGCGGACGACGCGGTCTACGCGGCCTACGAAGACGGCGCGAACCAGAACAAGGCGACCGTCCAGCGCTTCGCCAACGGAACGTGGAGCACGCTCGGCCCGGTCGGATTCACGGGCGCCGCGGCGGACTACACGAGCCTCGCGATCGCGAGCGACGGCACTCCGTACCTCGCGTTCGCCGACCGTCAATTCCCGTCGAGCTCGGGGGACGGAAAGGTGACCGTGATGCGCTACGCGGCGGAGCAGGACGCTTGGCAGTACGTCGGCACGCCCGGCTTCACGGCTACGGGCGGTCTCAACTTGCGGCTCGCGCTCGACAACGACGGCGTGCCGCACGTCGTCTACCAGGAGTATCACCAGCGCATCACGGTGATGAAGTTCACCGGCACACAATGGGCGAAAGTTGGAAGCTCCGCTTCCGGATCCGACCGGCCCGTCATCGAAACCGAATCATGGCGGCAATGGGTCTCGATCGATTTCGACAGCCAGAACGTGCCGTACGTCTGCTATCAGCTCTTCGATCAGGGCCGCAAGGCCGCGGTGCGCAAGTACTCCGGCGGAAATTGGATCGCCGTCGGTTCGATCGGGTTCACTACGGGATCGGCGGACTACATGGCGATGGCGATCGACG
>JANLUN010000075.1:0-1995 GCA_031363505.1 Planctomycetota bacterium
CGAAGATTCAAAGTCGGGGTAGACTCGGCGTGACCATTCGAGGAGTGGTCGCCATGCACGCTCGGCCCGTTCCTGACGGCTACCACAGCGTCACACCGCATCTCGTCGTTCGCGACGCGCACGCCGCGCTCGAGTTCTACAAGCTTGCGTTCGGCGCCGAGGAGCTCGTTCGCCATCCGGGTCCCGATGGCAGGAGCATCATGCACGCCGAGCTCCGCATCGGAGATTCGAACGTGATGCTCTGCGACGAGTACGCCGAGCTCGACGTCTGGTCGCCGCTCTCGGTCGGCGGAACTCCGGTCACGTTGCATCTCTACGTGAACGATGTCGACGAAGCGTTCGGGCGCGCAGTGCGCGCGGGCGCGCGCGTCACGATGCCGCTCGCCGATACGTTCTGGGGCGACCGCTACGGCCAGATCAGCGATCCGTTCGGTCACCAGTGGTCGCTGGCGACGCGGAAGGTGAACCTGACGGCCGAAGAGATCGTCCAGGGCGCGCGCGAAGCGTTCGGGACGATCGGCTAACCCGGAGCGTTTCGCTCGGCACGCGCGCGAATTGTCGCCCCCGGATTCCGGAATCCTACGGATTGCGCTCGTGCGCGAGCTGCGCATGATCGTGCACGGCGACGTGCCTCGATTGGAGCATCGACCATGACCTTTCTCAGTGCGCTGCGTTCCACGGCTCTAGTCGGGCTTCTCGTAGCGCTTGCTTCCGGTTGCAGCGTGTTCGGATATCGCATTCGTTCTCCGATCACGCGCGAAGCCGAGGAAGTGCGGTTTGGTCCCGGCAAGCTCACGGCCGCGGCCGTGCAGTCGGAGATCATGTCGTTCACCGACACGTTCGACGCCGCCGTCGCGGAGCAATGGAATCGCATCGAAGCGGACGCGCGCGCGACATTGTCAGCGGGCGACGAAGAACTGTCCGACGTGGACCGCGCGGCCGCAAATCGCATGCGCCGCGCCGCGCTGGAGAACAAGCTCGCCACGGTCTCCGCCGCCCTATCGATTGCGTCGAGCCCCAATCCGACGGTCGCACTGGCGGACATGATCACGATGGTCACGCTGCAGCGGATGGTCGTCGAGAGTCCGGTGGCGGTCGAGCGATTCGGAGAAGAGCACGCCGGCGCGATGGCCGAGCTGTACCGCGAGCAGGAAGCCAAGGTGTGGCGCATCGGCACACGCGCGATGAGCCCCAAGCAGCAAGAGGAGCTGAAGAACCTGATCGCAGAGTGGCGCGAAGCGAATCCCGATGCGACCTACGTCGCCAACGTGCGGCTCGAAGACTTCGCGCGCAACCGCCAGCAGGCGATCGTCGATACGAAGAAGTCCGGCGACAGCCTGTTGTCGCTCGTCGCGCTCGATCCGCTCGCCGGCCTCGAACCCGCGCAACGCGAGGTCCTGATGTCGCGCATGTTCGCCGAGCGCATGTTCTTCTACGGAACGCGCATGCCGCAGGTCCTCAAGTGGCAGGTGGAGAGCCTTTCGCAATCCCTCCTCCGTGCTCCCGAACTCACGCAGGCGTTGAGCTCGATCGACGAGTTCACGGAATCCGCGCAGCGCATCGCTTCGGTCACGGAGCGATTGCCGGAAACACAGGACAAGTTCCAGGACACGCTGCGCGAGTTCCGCGACACGGTCCAAGCCACGAACGACGCGGCCGCGACATTGACGACGGCGATTCACGCCGCCGATGGATTCGCCGCGCGATTCCAGCGCGACAAGCCCTCGGGCGAAGGGTCGATGGCGGCGAATGCGTCGGACCCTGCGCGCGGAAACGGGCTCGCGAAGTACCAAGCCGCCGTCGCGCAAACCGGAGATGCGGCGGACCGGCTGACGGTGCTCGCGAAAAGTCTCGACAGGCTGCTCGACTCGCCCGCGCTCACCGAGGAATCAGGCGTGCTGCAGTCCACGGTCGTCGACGTTCAGTCGCGAGCAGAGTCCGTCATCAACTACGCCTTCATGCGCTTGCTCGCGATCGCGCTCGTCGTGCCGTTCG
>JANLUN010000128.1:0-2283 GCA_031363505.1 Planctomycetota bacterium
GTCGCTCGACGTTCGGTCGAGCGGGACGGCCGGGGAAGCAGGCCGCGAAGGGTGAGGCTAACGCGTCACCGGCGCGATCGCCACCTGGAGGCCGGCGTTCTCGTGCGCGCGGCTAGTTCGCTTTGACGCTCGCGTCTGCGCGGCGATTCGCCGCCGGCTCCGCAGGCGGCGCGGGTTCGGCCGGCCGCGTCGCGCTCGCGTCGGCCTCCTGCACGAGCTTTCCGAAGTAGGCGGGCATCTCGACGCCGCCGATGTCCTTCATCATGTGCATCATCGGCGGGAGCGCGCCGGCGAGGCCGCGCAGGAAGCTCGACGTCGCATTGGAGTCGCTGCCCGGCGCGCCGCCGCCGTCCCAGACGACGATCTTGTCGAACTTGACGTTCGAGATCGCTTGCGCGGCGGTCTTCGACAGCGCGTCGATGTGTTCGAGCATCAGCATCTGGAATGCCGCTTGTGCTCCGCCGCAGCTCTCCACGATGTGCTTCAAGCCGTCACCCTTCTTCGCCAGGATCTCGTAGTTGCCGCGCGCTTCGGCGTCGAGCTTGGCGAAGATCGCCGCGGCTTCGCCCTGCGCTTCGATGCGCCGCTTTTCGGCCGACGCTTCGGCTTCGACGATCACCTGCGCTTTGACGGCCTTCGCGAGCGCTTCCAGCTCGGCGCGCTTCTGTGCTTCGTTCATCCGTCCTTGCGCCTCGGCGGCGCGCGTCTGCGCGGTGTACTGCGCTTCGAGCACGGCGGCCTGCGCTTCGCGTTGCCGCGTCTCGCCGAGCTGGTAGGCCTCGGCTTCCTTCACGCGCAACGTGGCGTTCGCGGTCGCCATGTCGGCCTTCGACTTGTTCTCGCCCGTGACGGCCTTGGCGTTCGCTTCGGCGACGGCGATGCGCATCTGGCGCTCGGCTTCGCGCAGCTGTGCTTCCTGTTCGTACGCCGCCGTCTGCTCGCCGATCTGGCGTTCCTTGTCGAGCTCAGCGAGGCGCACGGCGCGCTCGCGCTCGGCTTGCTTCGTGCCCATGTCGCGCAGCTTCTCGCTGTTGGCGACCTCGATCATCCGATCGCGTTCGGCTTCGGCCACACCGATCGCGCCCAGCTTCGCCTGTTGCGCGACCGCGATGTTGGCCTGCTGGATGGCTTCCGCCGCCGCCTTCTTGCCGATCGCCTCGATGTAGCCCGACTCGTCGCTGATGTCCTTGATGTTGACGTTGATCAGCACCAAGCCGATTTTCTTGAGCTCGGGCTCGAGCGACGACTGGATCTTTTCGAGGAAGATGTCGCGGTCCTTGTTGATCTCCTCGATGCGCATCGACGCGATCACTTGACGCAGTTGGCCGAAGATCATGTCTTCGGCTTGCTTCATGACGTCGGGCGTCTTGAGACCGAGCAAGCGAACTGCCGCGTTGTTCATCGTCTCGTCGTCGATGCCGATCGCGACCGTGAACACACTCGGGACCGAAACGCGGATGTTCTCGATCGAGAGCGCGCCTTGGAGCGGGATCTCGATCTGGATCGGATCGAGCGAGAGGTACTCGTAGTTTTGGACGAGCGGCCACACGAACGCGCCGCCGCCGTGCAGGCACTTGGAAGAACGGCCCGCGCTGGTCTTGCCGTAGATCACGAGGATCCGGTTCGACGGACAACGCTTGTATCGTCGCGCGATCACCAGCAAGAAGCTGAACGCGATGAAGACGCCGAACACGACCATCAACAGCCACGCGAGGTCGGGGCCGATGATGTCTTGGGGAAGGAGGCCGGGGATCAGGGGGGGCATGGCGGGAAGTCCTAGCTCAGCGGTTCCACTTCGAACGTGTCGGGTGTGATCTGTCGGACGATGCGCACTTCGCTTCCGGTGGCGAGCTCGGCGCCGGCCGTGCACGCGATGAACTCGACCGTGCGGCCTTGGATCGACACGGTGATCTTTCCCTTACCGGAGTTCGCGGCCGGAATTCTCAGGTAGACGCGCGCGGGTCGACCGACGGCGTTGCGCGGATCGAGATTGCCCTGCGAGTAGAGCTTGCGCTGCAGGCTGAAGAGGGACGCGACCGCGAACAGCATGACGGTGCCGGCGAGGAGCGCCGCGCCGATCGTCGCGACCGTGCTCCAGCCCGCGCGCGATCCGCCCCAGCCCGCGAGCCCGAAGAACGTCAGGAACGCCGCGCCCGTGCGCACGGAGAGCAATCCAAACGTCGCGTCGTGACCGTGCGCCTCGCCGCTGTCCGTGTGTCCGACATCCACGTGGTCGGCATGACCCCCGTCGTCGCCGCCGAACAGCAGGATCGCGGTCTGCAG
>JANLUN010000147.1:0-2334 GCA_031363505.1 Planctomycetota bacterium
CGTCGAGATCAGCGCGGGCCGACTCGTCGTCGAGTCGCGCGCGCGCGAGAGCGGCGCGGAGGGCGAGCGATGACGATCGCGGCGATCCTGCTCGGCATCGGGCTGCTCCTCATCGTCGCCGAGCTCATGTTTCCGAGCTTCGGCGCGCTCGGCTTGGCGGCCAGCGTCTTCATCGTCGGCTCAGTGGCGTACGCGTTCGCGCAGGACAGCGACCTCGGCATCGGGTTCATGATCGCGGCGTGTGTCCTGGTGCCCGCGATGGTCTTGATCGGTTTCCGGCTGCTCCCCATCAGTCCGTTTGCGAAACACCTCGTCGCGCGCGGGTTCACGTTCGAAGACGGCGCTGCGATCGATCGGCGCGACGGCGGGCTGCTCGGTCATGAAGGCCGCGTCGATTCGCTCTTGCGACCGGCCGGCACGGCGACGATCGACGGCCGGCGCGTCGACGTCGTCACGCGCGGCGAAGCGATCGAGGCCGGCACGCGCGTGCGCGTGATCGAGATCGAGGGGAATCGAGTCGTCGTCGCCACTGTCGAGTCGGCGGCGAGCGCACCCTCCAATTCGTGAACCGCCGCGCTGGACAATCCCGGACAACCCCCGCCCCACCGCACAACAAGGACCGCCGCTTTCCCAAACGGAGTCGAGATCCATCCCTATGCACGCTCTTCAACTGCTCGCACTGACCTTGCGCCCCGCGGCCCCGCAAATCGAGGACGGCGTCGGGCTGCTCAAGATCATCGGTCTGTTCGTGATGGGCGTGTTCCTGCTCATCTTCCTCGTCGTGCTGATGAAGTACGCGAACCTGTACGTTCGCTCCGTCACCACGAACGCCGGCATCGGACTGTTCCAGATGTTCGCGATGAGCCTGCGCAAGGTGCCGCCGGCCATGATCGTCGACGCCAAGGTGATGCTCGTGCAGTCGCGCATCGAGAACGTGAGCACGCGCGACCTCGAAGCGCACTATCTCGCCGGCGGCCGCGTGCAGAAGGTCGTTCAGGCCATGATCTCCGCCAACCGCGCCGGCATCGATCTCGACTTCCGTACCGCGGCCGGCATCGACCTCGCCGGCCGAGATGTTCTTGAAGCGGTGAAGACGAGCGTGACGCCCAAGGTGATCGATTGCCCGAACCCGGCGTCGGGGAAGACGGAAGTTGCGGCCGTCGCAAAGGACGGCATCCAGGTGCTCGCCAAGGCGCGCGTCACCGTGCGCACGAACATCCGCCGTCTCGTCGGGGGCGCGGGCGAGGAGACCATCATCGCGCGTGTCGGCGAAGGCATCGTCTCGACGATCGGCTCGAAGAGTTCGCACAAGGACGTGCTCGAGAACCCGGACTCGATCTCGAAGACCGTGCTCGCGCGCGGCCTCGACGCCGGCACCGCGTTCGAGATCGTGTCGATCGACATCGCGGACGTCGACATCGGCAGCAACATCGGCGCGCGGCTGCAAGCCGACCAAGCCGAAGCGGACAAGCGCGTCGCGCAGGCGATGGCCGAGAAACGGCGCGCGATGGCCGTCGCCGCCGAGCAGGAGTTCGTCGCGCAGGTGCAGGAGAACCGCGCGAAGGTCGTGCTCGCCGAGGCCGAGATCCCGCGCGCGATCGCGGCTGCACTGCTCAGCGGCAACCTCGGCGTGATGGATCTCTACCGGCTGCGCAACATCGAAGCGGACACGAAGATGCGCACGAACATCGCCGGCGGCGGCGAAGCGCAGTCGGGTCCGGCGATGCCGCAATAGGATCCCGCCATGCTGCCGCTCCAGGATCCTGACGACTTCGACGTCAGCTCGCTGATCAAGAAGCTCGTCAACGGCCTCGTCGTGTTCTTCTTCATCGGCTTGCCGATCGTGAAGGGCATTCTCGAGTCGCGCAAGGAGCGCAAGGCCAAGGAGAAGGAGCGGGAGCGCCGGAGCGCGCCGGACGAATCGACGCCGGCCGGCACGACGGAGCCCGCGCGTCCGACGTGGGAGGAGTTGCTGCGCGGCGAAGTGCCCGCGGAACAGTCCACACCGACTGCTGCAACGCCGCCGCCGATTCCGTCTCAAACCGGAAGTCGAATTCCGACGACGGGCACGCTCGTCAGCTTGGACCGAGCGGCGCCGACGATGCTGTCGGAGGAGAACCTCGAGAGCGAGGCCGGCAACGACGAAGAAGTCTTGGCGGAAGAGGCGATCGCGCGGCGAGAGCGCGAGGAGTTCGAGCGACAGCAAGAGACCGCGCGCCGTCAGCGCGAGGCCGCCTCGTCGCAGCGCACCTCGGTCGAACCCGTCTACACGGCGGGAGTGGATCTCGCGGTGTCGCGCACCAGCGACCTGACGACTCCGGCCGCGCCGAGCGG
>JANLUN010000237.1:0-4465 GCA_031363505.1 Planctomycetota bacterium
GCGCTCGCGAGGAACCGCTTCGTGCGATCACTGACTCGCAAGCGCGCCACCCCGAGGAGCGACAGCGCCTCCACCAGCTGGGAAAGAAAACTTCGGGAATCTTCGAAGCCCCGGGAGCGCCCGGGGGAGGGAGCTGCCGCCTCTCACGCGTGCGCGATCACCAACAGGGTCGGCGCGCGGCGGGCGACGACGGCCAGCACGCGGCGCAGTGTCGCCGGGTCGAGCGCCGCGAAGCTCTCGTCAAGCACCACGACCTCACTGTCCTGCAGGAGCGCGCGCGCCATGAAGAGTCGGCTGCGTTCGCCGTGCGAGAGCTGCCATCCGCTCTCGCCCACGATCTCGTTCATCCCGGCGGGCATGCGCGCGAGAAGACCGGAGAGTCCGAGCTCGCCGCAGAGCTCTTCCGCACGTTTCCAATCCTCCTCACGCGGCGGCCAGCGTTGCCCCATCAATACGTTGAACGCGAACGTGTCGCTGAAGACGTGATTCTCGTGGAACTGCGGCGCGGCGCTGATGCGGCGACGCCACGTCTCCGCGCCGATCGTTCCGCGGTCGACGCCACGGAGTAGAAGGATGCCCTCGTCGGGCGCGCGCAGCCCCGAGAAGAGCGACGCGAGCGTCGACTTGCCCGTGCCTGACGCGCCTTCGAGAAGGATGCGATCGCCCTCGTACACGTCGAGCGAGAGCTTCTGGAAGAGCGACTGCGATCGGCCGGGATGCCGGTAGCCGAGATCCTTCACTTGCAGGACGCGCGCACGGTCCTCCGTCGGCACCAACTCGTTGCGCGCTGGCGTCGGCGCGGCCTCGCTCGGCTCCGACATCGTCACTGCGACACCCGGCGCCTCTTCGCGCGACAGCTCGTCGAGCATCGGAACGACTTGCTTCCACGCGATCACGGCGCCGCCGAGCTGAGCGAGGCCGTGAGCGAGGCGATTCGTCGCGAGGTACGCGAGGAGCACGCCGCCGAGCTGCGCGGCAAGCGCCTCCGTCGATGCACTGCCGCGCAGCATCGCCGGCGCGAGCCCGATGACTCCGATAAGAAGCCACCCTCTCGGCGCGACCGCGGTCAGCCACGCGATCGCCCGATCCATGCGACGCGAAGCGGCGAGATAGCCCTCGAGCGCCGCGTCTTCGCCCGCGTGCCAGCGCTCGCGCGACTCCTGCATGATCCGCGTGCGGTGACCGATCATCTTCTCGATCAGCCCGTGCGAGAGTGCGAGACGCTCGGCGGTCCACTCGCGGCGGCGCGCGTAGCACCACAGGCCGGCAGCGAGCAGGAGCAGCGTCCAGACGGACAGCAGGGCGGCAAGCAGTGCGCCTCCCGGCGCGAACGCGAGCACGAGCGCCGCCGCGACGAGCTCGAGGATCGCGGTCACCGCCGCGATGCCGCCGCCGAGCGCCAGCGACTCGATCGCCTCCGATTCGATCACGCGACCAACGAAATCTCCGAGCCCGAGTCCGCGGACGCGCTCCGGATCGAGGCGCAGCGTCGCCGCGAGCAAGCGCTGCTTCAGGATGCCGCCCACCGCGACGGCGAACTTCCCTTGCACCCACGTCGCGAGCAGTCGAAACGGAATCAGGCTCGCGAGCAAGAGCGCCCACGCGTGGAACCAACCCGGATCGAAGAGCCCTTCGAGCGCCGCGCGTCCGACCACCCACCACGAGACGAGCCACAACGCGTACTGCAGTGCGTGCGCGGCGAGCAGGACGGCGAAGCGACGCAGCACGCCGGCGCGGTGGAGCTCCGAGCGCAAGCTCGCGTTGGCAGGCGGACGCAGCGCGAACAGGCCTCGCACGCGTGCTGCGCGGAGTCGCTCCTCGAGCAACGCCCGTCGCGCGGAAGCGAGACGCGACGCAGGCAGCGCGGCGCGCTCGAGCACGCGGTCGATCTCAACGAGCGCCGGCGCTTCGATCGCGCGACACAGCTCGCGCGCCACGACGGCGATGTCGGCTTTGCGAACGCGCAGCTCGGGCGTCAGCAGGAGAAGCTTCGATCCCTTGCGTCCAACGATCGCGGCGACGTCCGTGCCGAGCGCAGCAACGAGAGGCGCGCCGCTGAAAAGCCGCGCTTCGAGATCACCGTAAGCGAGGTCGAGCGGCTCGGCCTCGACTCCGAGCTCGGTCGCTGTCGCTTCGATCCTGCGGCCGAGTGGCGCGCGCGACGAATCGCCCGCGTGCGTCCATCCGCGCTGCGCGGAGTTGCGCACGATGCCTGCGTGGCGTGCCGACATGTCGATCGCCTCCGCGAGGCGGTCTTCGGGCCAGAAGAGCTCTTCGCGCTCGTCGCTCATCGCGCGGCCTCCACCGGCGAAGCAGCGAGTCGGCCCCCGGCGAGCGTCATCCGTCTCCACGTCGCACCGGCCCACAAGGTCGAGCGAACGTTGCGCTCCGCGCTGAGCATCGCGGCGTAACGCGACTCCTCGCGCGCGAGCAACGCAGGCGGACCGTCCTCCACGATGCGGCCGCCTTCGACGACGAGCACGCGATCGAACGCAAGGGTCTCTCCGACGTCGTGCGTCACGCACACGAGCGTCGATCCACGCCACAGTTCGCGCAGGGACGCGAGCAATTCCGAGCGCTGATCGCGAGCGAGTCCGCGCAGCGGCTCGTCGAAGATGGCGAGGCGCGTCCTGCCGCGGATGCACGCGCGTCCGACGCGAACGCGCTGTCCCTCGCCGCCGGACACGAGCGTCCCGCCTTCGCCGAGCCCCGACTGCAGTCCATCCGGCAATCGTTCGAGAACCGACGTCAGTCGCGCGCGATCGATCGTCGCGCCGATCGCGTTCGTCGACACGCCGCCGGTGCCGTACGTCAGATTGTCGAGCAAGCTGCGGTTCCAGATCTGCACGGACGGATCCACCCACGCGGTGTCGCGTCGCAGCTCCGCGAGCTTCTCCGCGTCGAGCTCGTCGCCGTCGATCCGGATGCTCCCCGTCGCGGGCGGATGCCAACCGAGCAAGAGTCCGACGAGGCTGCTCTTGCCGGCGCCGGACGGCCCGACGATCGCCACGTGCGTTCCCGGCTCGATCGAGAGATCGACGCCTTCGAGGATCACGTGGCCGCCGGCTTTGACGCTCACGTTCTCCATGCGAATCGCGACGCCTTGAGCGCACGCGGCGGCCGGTGCGGGCGCGCGGCCGTTCGATGATTCAGGCGCTTCGTCGCGCTCCTCGTCGACCGTACTGCCGAGCATCTCGAGGAACCGCAGCGTGATGCTGCGCAGCCCCGGATACTGTCGCGCGCACACGCCGAGCTGCTGGCCGTACACGGGCAGGCTGAGCGCCCAGTACGCGAGCAGCAGCGCGTTGCCGGCGGTGCTCAAGCGCGCCGTTTGGTCGAGCACGAGCCACACGACGAGCGCGAAACACGCGATCGATTGCACCGCTTCCACGGCGACGACACGACGTTGGAGCTGGAGTCCGGCGCGCGTCCACTCGACGAGGAGGTCGTCATGACCGCGGCGCATCGCGCGACCGGCTGCGTGCGCGCGCAGCGGCACGATGCCGAGCAGCGCATCGAGGTGAAAGCGCAGCAGCGCGCCCGCATGGTTGCGCAGGCGCAGATCGCCCTCCGCGAGCATCGGTTGCGCCATCCACGGCACCGCGATCGCGATGGCGGCGCACGCGATCGCGAGCACGGCCGCGCTCGGCGCGAGCCAGATGATCCCCGCCGTCGTCGCGAGGAGTCCGAACGCGCAGCGCAGCATCTCGGTGCCGAGCTCCGGCAGCATGCGGATCTCGTGCAATCGGTGAGCGCGCTCCGCCATGTCGGAAACGAGTCGACTGCGAAAGTACCGGTCGTCGAGCCGCGCGATGCGCTCGAAGAGAGCCATGCGCATGCGCAGCTCGAGACGCCGGCCCAGCCCTAGCGCGCGCGAGGCGATCGGCACCTCGAGGCCGAGCAAGATGGCGATGAAGACCGCGAGCGCCACGATGCTCGCGAATCGCTGCTCGGGCACGGCGATCGAACGTCCGATGCCGAAGAGCGAGCGGAAGAGCAGCGCCTCGACGAGCACCGCGACGGTGGCGAGCCCGAGTAGCGCAGTGAGCAGCGTCGGCGAGAGGAGTCCGTCGGCGCGCAGCATCGCGAGGAGCTCGCGTCCCGGCCGCGCCGGCTTCTCGGACAGTGCGAGCGCGAGATCCGCGGAGATCGCGGCGGGCGCGTCGCCGCTCGCTTCCGCCGTGGCCTTCTCTCGCACTCCTGCGATCGCGAGCAACACCGCGCCGCGCAGCGTGAGTTGCTGCGCGTCTTTCGCGTCCGTCGGACGCACGGTCCAGCACTCCGCGGGCAGCGCCGCCGTCGGCTCCACCGCGTCGTCGCTCGCGCGCGCGAAGAACGCATCCAGTGCTTGCTGTGCTTCACTCCCCGCGCGCAAGCCGCCGCCGCGCACGACCGTCGCGACCATGCGCGTCGCAGCGTCGAGCGCAGCCAGCCTTCGCCAAGGATCCGCGGGCGTCGGCGTGCC
>JANLUN010000553.1:0-2868 GCA_031363505.1 Planctomycetota bacterium
CGACGGGACCGAGCACTTCGTCCGGAATCACACCGAAGACTTTGTCGCGCGCGAGTCGCTGCACTTCGGCGAGTGCGCCGGCGCGCTCGGCGATCGCCATCACCTCGGACTCGAGCGATTTCGGATGGACCTGATCGGGCGCGCCCGGCAAGAGCGTCGGCTTCCAGTTCGCGTCGACGAGCGCGGAGGACGACGAGCCGCTCACCATGACGCCGCGAATGGCCTCGACCGGCCACGTGATCCACCAGCCGAACACGTTCGCGCTGAGTCCATACTGATCGGCGACGTTCCAAACCGCGGGACCGCGCCGTTGCGCCGACGTGAACTGTCGCAGGTCGGAGTCCGCGAATCCCAGGATGCCGTGATCCTGCGGCATCTTGCCCGTCGCGATCGATGTCCAAAGGATCGGTGAGAGCGTCGGCTGCAGCGTGAGCAAGCGGCCGAAGGCACCGCGCTCCATCAATCCGCGGAGATTCGGGCACTTGCCCTCTGCGAAGAGGCCGTGCAGAACTCTCCATTCGAGCCCATCGACGCCGACGACGAGCACGCGTGCGACGGACTCAGGCTTCGGCTCCGACCGCGAGCAGGTCGCCGCGACCGCGCCGAGCAGGAGCGCGACGAGTGCGCGAAACAGGTGTCCATGGCTCATGGGGCGAACGATTCTATACGTGCGCGATAGTCGAACGATGGCGGGCAGCGGCTCGTGTTCCATGGATCCGGCAGGGCCGGGTCAAGCGGGCCGACGTAGGCAACCGAAGAGGAACACGCGGGCCACCCCACGGAGCACCGATCCATGAAACGCACGAGTGATGTCGGCGAGCGTCGTCGGGGCGATCGACGTGAGAGTCGCGGTACGGTCAAGGTGACGCTCGAGACGCGCGAGCTCGGCGGCGAGCTCGAGAACGTCTCGCCGTCCGGCGTCCTGTTCCTGAGCGAGGACGCCCTGCGCGTGGTGATCGAATTCTCCGAGAAAGGCAGCTCCGAGCGCCGCACCGGCCGTCTCGTCAGGGCGCAGCGGATGAACGGCGACACCGTGGGTTGGGCGGTAGAATTCGACGGCCGGACCGAGCGCTGAACGGCCCGTCAGCGCGGCGGCTGCAATTCCTCCACTTCGAGCAGGTCGACGCTGAGGTCGCGACCCACGAGGAGCACGCGCACCTGCGGCAGGGCGACGAGCTCCGCGACGAGCGCCCGTTCCGGTGGCACGTGGAACAGGAACACCGGTACGTGACGCAGGGACTCGCGCGTCGCCCGACCGAAATCCGCTAGGTCGGACTCACGGAGGCGGATCGCTAGCCCGTCGTGCTCACCGCTCCAGACGAGGAGCTTCGCGAGATCGGCCTTGAGCGACGATCCGGGCCAGTGCTCGTTCCAGGGCTGGAACGCCAGGATCGTGTGGAATCCGGCGCGTCGGTAGCGCGCCAGTCGGAACGGATCCGAACCCTCGATGTACGCGCGGCCCTTCGCGCCGTGGATCGCGCCGGTGAGCTCCAGCCGCGGGATCGCGCGGGTGGTCTCCGCTTGGTCGAGCTCTCCGAGGTTCTTGAAGTCCCACCAGTGGTAGTGGCCTTCGGCGGTCTCCTGCATCAGCTCGTCGAGGCTCAGGTCGCGGCCATTCAACTGGCCGAAATGCCGCTCTCCTTGCCCGTCGATCTGCGGCTTGGCGTGGCTCACGACGAACCGGTCGCGATGGGGGTCGTAGTAGAAGTCCACCTCCACGCCGCGCGCGCCGCGCTCGAATGCCGCCCGCCCGCTGCGCGAGACTGCGGTCGACCCACACCCGTACCGTTAGCTTCAACACAGCGACGGGCGACACCAGCAGGAGCGCGGTCCAGCAACACTTCGGGTGGCGGCGGCAGAGTGCGCGCGATGCTGCGGGCAAACGGGACGACCACCTCTCGACTCGAGCGGGCACGGCCATGATTGCCTTCCATCTAGCGGCCCCCGGGGCAGGCCCCAGGATCCGGGCGAGCACGGAGCATTTCCGAGACCCGGTCCGTCAGTCGGGAGAAGCTGTAGCGGAGCGGCGCCGTGGGCGCTCGAGTCCGACTCGATCCTGTCGGTCTGGCACCCCGCTGTGAGGCGCTCAGCCGAGGTTTCGAGCTATTTCACGGAACATCCCGGTCTGGCACCTTGCGCATTCCGAGGGGTCGGATGATTATTAGGAACGCGCATCGGATATTGCCACGCGTGGCTCGCGATGCGCCGCGCCGTCACTCGATGGCGGGCGCATGTTCCCCCCTCTGAAAGACCCATCAGGAACAGGATCCATGAAATTCACCAATACACTGAAGACATCCTTCGCAGCGGTCGCTGTCGGCCTCGTGCTGACTGTCCCCGCGGCGGCCAACAACTTCTCGGTCTCCGGCGGGGGTGCCAGCATCCTCGACAGCGGCGGCACGTGGAACGTTTCGCTCGGCTCGCCCCAATCGAGCACCGTGTCGGTGCCCCGTAACGTGACCTCGATCACCTCCGTGACGATCACGAACATGTCGCACACGTGGGTCGGCGACGTGAACTTCGTTCTGAAGAACCCGGCCGGCGTGCGCACGAACGTGTTTTCCCGCCCCGGTCTGACCAGCGCCACGAGCTTCGGTAACTCGGGCGACTTCATCGTCGGCACGTACACGTTCGTCGCGGCTGGTTTCCCGGCGCTGCCCGCTGCGGGCAACCCGGCTTCCGGCACGTACATCCAGAACTTCGGCGGCACCGGCGGCGGCGCTTGGACGAACGTCGGTCTGATCGGCAACACCAACCTGGCGGCCGTCACCGGCGGATCAGGCACGTGGACCCTCGAAGTGTTCGACTGGGGTGCGGGCGACGTCGGTTCCTTCAGCGGTTGGACGCTGAACGGCACGGACGGCGCGG